>JAIFNK010000091.1 GCA_020047775.1 Akkermansia sp.
TGCAAAAAGGTTTCACCCTCAATGCCATCCGCGACGCCGACATCCCGCCGATGCCCGCCGCCGTGAAAAAAGAATTCGATAAACAACCGCTGGAACTCATCTTCAACTTCTATTTCTAACCAACATGACCATCGCATCCCTGGGACAAATCCTCGCAACCACCGAACCGGGCGGCCTCGCCGTCGCTTGGGAATTTTTGGAGAAAGGCGGCGTTTTCATGATCCCGCTCGGCATCACGTCCGTCGCCGGAGTGATGGCCATCCTCTACAAATTCCTCTCACTTTCGAACACCCGCGTGGTCCCGGCTCCCTTGGTCCGCGAGTTGGACCAGTTTCAGAATCGAATCGTCACCGACAACGTCGAGCCGTTGTTGCGCAAGGTGAACGAGGGGGACAGCGCCCTCGCCCGCCTCGCCGCCGTCGTCTTCAAACACCGCGGCAAGCACCGCAGTGAAATCACCCACGCCGTGGAGTCCGCCGCCCGTGAGGAAACGGTGCATCTCCATGCCGGCATCGGCGTGCTGGACACCATCATCACCATCGCCCCGCTGCTAGGGCTGCTAGGGACCGCATCCGGGCTGGTCCGCATTTTCCAAGGCCTCGGTGACAATTCCGACCACCTCGCCATCGCCCGCGGCATCTCGGAAGCGCTCACCACCACCATCGTCGGCCTCGCCATCGCCGTGCCCTGCGTCGTCGCCCACGGCTACTTCGTCCGGCGGATCGAGACACTCACGGCGCGGCTGGAATCCTCGCTCACCGACCTCGCGCACGCCTGCGAAAAGCCCAACTCGAACCCTTGATCCATCGTGCGTTTTCATCGCCTCAAAACCACCCGCAGCCAGATCGCGGTCATTCCGATGATCGACATCCTGTTTGTGCTCCTGGTGTTCTTCATCGTTTCCACCGCGTTCAAGAAGCCGCGCGACGTGCTGCGCATCGAGCTGCCCACCGTCCGCGAGATTCCGTCCGACACGGTGGCGGACGTCCGTTCCACCATCGCCCTGGACGCGACGGGCAATATCACCCTCGATTCACTCAAGGTTCCGGAGGGGCTCCTCGAGTCCTATCTGGCGGCCTATCAGCAACAGAACCCCGGCCGCAAACTCGAACTCGAAGCCGACCGAAACGTCCCCCTTGAGCGACTTCTCAAAGTCTGGGAATCCCTCAGCAAGGCGGGCATCCCGATCAAGGACGTCCCCGCCCGAATCAAGGTTTCCAAATAAACCCTTCACCACGAAACAAATCCCGATGATCCATCAATCCATATCCCGCGCCGCACTCGCCCTCCTCTCGTTTTCCTCGCTCGCCGCCGGCCAGTGGGTCAATCTCTGGCCCGGGGATGCCCCCGGCAGCAAGCCCCGTCCCGCGGGATCCGAATCGGTGGTCAAGGGCCGCCTCAGCGACATCGAAACCCCGCAATATCAGGCCTATCTGCCCGACAAGGCAAAGTCCACCGGCGCGGCCGTCGTTATTTTCCCCGGCGGCGGCTACGGCATTCTGGCGGCGGATCATGAAGGTCGCGACTACGCCCAGTGGCTGACCGGGCACGGCATCGCCGGGATCGTGGTGAAATACCGGGTGAGCGGGAAACCGGAGCTCGGCTATCAATTCCCGGTGCCGTTCCTCGACGCGCGCCGCGCCATCCGCACCGTCCGCGCCAAGGCCGCGGAGTGGGGGATCGATCCGCAAAAGGTCGGCGTGATGGGCTCCTCCGCCGGAGGTCACCTCGCCAGCCTTTGCACGACACGGTTTGGCGACTCCTTCCCCGAGGAGGGTAAGGATGAAATCGACCGCCAGAGCTGCCGGCCTGATTTTTCCATTCTCATCTATCCGGTGATCTCGATGACCGATCTGCTGTCGCACAAAGGGTCGCGCAAGAATCTGTTGGGAGAAAATCCAAGCCCTGAAGCGTTGCTGAAATACTCCACCGACAAGGCTGTCACCAAGGACACACCGCCGGTGTTTCTTCTCAGCACTTCCGACGACATGGTCGATTGCCGCAACAGCCTGGAATTCGCCGCCGCCTGCAAGGCCAATGGCGTGCCCGTGTCCCTGCACCTTTTCGAAAAGGGCGGCCACGGTTACGGCTTGAAAGGAAAAGGCGATCTAGCCACCTGGCCGCTGCTGCTCGAACAATGGCTGGCGGCCAGGTTTCCACCGTTGCATGTGGGTCCGTGAGCGATGCCCCCGTTTATGGGTAAAGCCTTCGCCGAAGCCAATTTTGCGATGGTAAAGGGGCGGTGAGGCCCTAGATCGAGAACCAATTTACTCAAAATATGGAGTGTGTGGGGACTCACTCCATATAGGCTGATTCCCACGTTTTACAGGTTTTTAGCCTAAGCCGTATTTTTCAATGCGCTGACGGATTAGTAATAATCGCTCGTCCGGCTGTCCCTCAGAAATCTGGAAATATTGGGTGACTTGCTGGGATAATGCAGGAAGGCCGACGCGGCTTAAACCCGTTCCCCTTTGTCGACCAGTGTGGAATTGATCCCATTTCGAAATCGCTTGACCCTCTCGCGGGGAGCCAGTGGGATTGTTGCCGAAGCCATCAAGAATCCGGTTCCACAGGGGATCGAAGATTGAAACCAGTATCGATTCTGCCAAGCCAATGAACGAATCCTCAACGGAGAGGTAGCGGCAAACAAAGTCGGATAACTCAAGATTTTCCGCTAGTGTTATTGAGTTTACGTGCGCACGGAGTCGTCCTGAAATTTCGTGAGCTTGTGGTGGATCGAACTTAAATCCTTTCCGCATACCCTTGCGATCGGCCTTTCCAACGTAAATTGGGAGTTTTGGTGAATCGGTGAGATTCGATTCCCTAAAAGTCTGGTAAGGTTCAAAATTACCGCGATAGTAAAGTAGATAGACTCCTGCTCCAACTGGCCTCGTAAGAGGAGGAAGTGGGTGCACTGGTTGTTCAAGAACCTCTAGAGCGAGATTCAAAGCAATATTTGGAATCTCAATCGGATTGAACGGTTTCTGTTGTGACATATGGTTGGATCTTGCTACCTACTGAACCAACGACTGTCGAGGCCAAGAACACCGGAACCGCATTTCCTAACTGTCTCAAACTTTCTGTCCAAGAGCCGGGAAACTCGAAATCATCGGGGAATTTTTGAATCCGAGCGGCTTCCCTGACGCTGAAATACCTTATATGGCCATTCGAATGCCTGAGCATGTTTTCTCCACCTGGAACGCCATGGTCACCAGCTTTCAATGCTTTCGAGGGTTCGTCCATTGGGCTTCCGGTGTGGCCTGGATAACTGCGAGCACCCGGTTGATAACGATGATTCATCCACGTTGATTTCTGGCGAGGGTCACCCAAGCTTGAAATTGCATCACGAACCGTTTGCCAAGGTTTGGTGGTAGGAAGAATGCCGCGTTCTAGATCCCGGATTTTTGTTTTTAGAGACTCCGGAGTGTTAACCGGCTTTTTGAGTCCATGGCGTTCCCAATAAGATCCTGTTACATACTGGTCGTAGAGCAATTCATCCGCACTGTGGGTCTCGGTTGGAAAGAACCAACGAGCACTCAGATCTGTTCGAAAACCAACGAAGAAAACCCGATGCCGGTGCTGTGGCACCCCATAGTTGGCGGCATTTGCGAGATTGATCGTGACCTTATAGCGAAGCCCAGTTTCAGACGACTTCGATGTGTGGTGACGCTCCAGTCGTTGGAAATTCTTTGTCCAATCTACATTTTTCGAGATTGGGAAATCTGGATACGTCAGTTGAAGGCGGATGTATTCGACGTAGTTGCGGAATCCCGGGCGAAGAAGCCCCCGAACGTTTTCAAACACGAAAGCCAAAGGTTGGAGTTCGCGAACGGCACGCACCGCTTGAGGAAACATGTCCCTGTGGTCGTCGTAGCCATTTGCCTTGCCTCCCATCGAAAAAGGCTGGCAAGGAGGTCCTCCTGCGACAAGATCTACTGGACCGAATTCGCTGAAACGCAGATTCCTTACGTCGTCACTGACGACATTCCAATGAGGGCGGTTGTGGCGCAAGGTGGCGCAGGCACTTCGGTTTCTTTCCACAAGGGCGACCGAATCAAAACCAGCATCTTCAAGCCCCAGGGCCAAGCCACCAGCTCCGGAAAACAGTTCAAGTGAACGCATGCGAAAAAATCTCAATTCACCGGAAATAGTCCAGCTATTTTTTACATTATTGTGGCAATGCCATGAGGCTCGACTGGGCGCAAAAGCAGTCGAATGTTGCCCGGAAAAACCCGTCAGTCAATCGAAAGTCGAAAGGGCCAGTAGTATCAGATCGAAACAAGGTGTTTTTTTTGATTTTTTCTCAAGGTCCGACATGGGCGTGAGGAGACTTGCCAGGTCGGGAGTTTCGATTTGGCCGTGTCTTTGGGGTTGGTTCCCGCATCGACACATTTAATAAATAAATGGGGCCATTAAATGGGGTCATTGCTCACGGATTCACAAAATGCTTGTCCGCGTGGAGCATGCGAAGCCGCTCCCTGTATGGCTCGGCAATCTCGGTCCGAATATCCAGAAGCGGTTTGCCAGGTGATGGCCCGCGACAGCGGCGGCGATGACGTGTTTATCCCCGACGATGACCGGAAGTCGTTTTTCTTCCGCCTCGGCCAGGGCTGTGCGAGCCACGGCTGGATGATCCATGCGTGGGTGCTCATGGGCGTAAACGGTCAACAGAACCCCACGATCCCGCGGCGGCGGTTTGGGCGTAGGATGTCCGCCCTAGGGAAACCACCATCATTCAACTGATTTCAATCCGCTTCGCCACCGGGATGTGCTGGTTCAGCCAGGCGAGGAAGAAGAACAGCCGCAGCCGCCACCAGACGGCGAAGGATAGGTCGGTGCGGCCGGCGAGCACCGCGTTCACCGAGCAGACGAGGCCCCAGCGGTTGTAGGGTTGGAAAAACAACTGGGTGAAGTGCAGTTTGTAGAAATTCTCGATGAACTCCCAGTAAATCGCGATGCGCCTGCGGTTGTCCTTCTCGTAACGCTTCATCCCGGCGGTCAGCGGCTTGCCGGATTTCAAAGCCTGATGGATCGCCAGCGCGCCCTTCCGGGCGCTGGTCATCGCTAACAGGACTCCGCTCGAAAACATCGGATCGATGAAGCCGGAAGCGTCACCCACCCGCAGCACCCGCGGCGAGACGAGGCGCTCGTTTTTGTAGGAAAAATCCGCCATCACGTGCGGTTCTCCTAACATCTTCGCCTGTGGAAACCGCTTTTTCACCACCGGGGTGGACAGGACCGCGTCATCGAAGGCTTCCTGTGGAGTCATGCCGAGCGCCTTGTAATCCGCCGCGTCGATGACGAGGCCGACGCTGGTGTTTCCCGTCGACAGCGGGATCAGCCACATCCAGGATTTTTCCCGCCGGACGATGAGGATATCGCCCTCCTGCTCGCCCGTCGGCATGTCCACGCCTTCGAAGTGGCCGAAGATGGCGATCTTGCGATGATCGGCGTAGAACTCGCGTTGTGACTCGCGGTTGGCCGTGAAATTTCCCAGCCCGCTCGCATCGACGAGATACGGCGCGGTGACCTCGTGCTCCGCGCCATCCACGGATTGGTATTTCAGGACGACGCGGTCCTTTTCCACCACGTGACCGAGCACCCGGCTTTCCTCGCGCACTTCGGCGCCATGTTCGCGCGAGTGGTGCAGCAGGATGTCGTCGAATTTCGCGCGCTCCACCTGCATGGCTTCCGGATACTCGGTGAAGGCGCCTTTGGAAAAATCCAGGCGGTTGCCGCGCGAGCCGTTGCCCATGATGAACTGGGCGGCGCGTTTTTTCGTGAACCCCACGGTGGAGACTTTTTCCCAAACCCCGAGCTCGTCGAAAATTTTCCGGTTATACGGCAGCAGCGACTCGCCGATGTGAAACCGCGGGAACTTCTCCTTCTCCAACACCAACACCCGCCGCCCGGCCTGCGCCAGCGTCGTTGCAGCGGTGGAACCCGCAGGCCCGCCGCCGATGACGATGGCGTCCCAGTTTGTTGGTGTGGCGTTCGGAAGCATCGGCGGACACTAAAAAGCCCAATTCCGCGCGGTTTGCAACCGCGGGTGCCGGAAAACAGCGATATTGCTTTTCCCGGATTTCCACCGAAGCTCCGCGCGATGCACAGCGAGCCACTTTCCGAAACCTACGACGTCGTTGTGATCGGCGGAGCGTTGACGGGCGCGGCTTCCGCGACGTTGCTGCTGCGGAAAAATCCTGGCATCCGCATTCTGATCATCGAAAAATCCGAAAAGCTCACCCGTCGCGTCGGCGAGGCGACGGTGGAGGTGAGCGCGTGGTTTCTCGGCCACGTGCTCGGGATGACGCAATACCTCAACGAGCACCACATTTCCAAACAAGGGCTGCGGTTTTGGTTCGCCAACGACAAGGTGAAATCGCTCGACCAGGCGGCGGAGGTCGGCCCGCGCTACCTCGCGCGGCTGCCGTCCTATCAGCTCGACCGCGCCTCCTTCGACGAGGAAGTGCTGCGCCGCGCGGCGGAGGCTGGCGCGACCGTGCTGCGTCCGGCCATCGTTTCCAACGTGCAGCTCGTGCCCGGCGGCTTGCAGACGATGGAAGTGAGCCACGGCGGGCGGCGGACCCAAGTGAGCGCCCGCTGGATCGTGGATGCCTCCGGATTGAACGCGCTTCTCGCCCGCAAACAGGGTTGGTGGCGCGTGAACACCGAACACCCGACTGCAGCCGCCTGGTCGCGCTGGCGGGGCGTGAAGGACTGGGACAGCCGCGAGCTGGCCGAGAAATTTCCGCAGTGGGCGTCCGCCGTCTATGGCACGCGCGGCACCGCCACGAATCACATCATCGGCGACGGTTGGTGGGCGTGGCTGATTCCGCTCAAGGGCGGCGATGTCAGCGTGGGCGTGGTTTACGACCAGCGCCTCGTCGATTTTCCGCAGGACGGAGGCATACTCGGCGAGCGGCTCAAGGAATTCCTCATCAAACATCCGGTGGCCCGCGAGATGATGGCGGACGCGGAATTCGTGGGCGAGGACGTCCACCGCCGCAAGAATCTCGCTTATTACAGCACGACCTTTGCCGGCGACGGCTTCGTGCTGGTGGGTGATGCCGCCGCGTTCATGGACCCGTTTTACAGCCCGGGCATGGACTGGATTTCCTTCACCACCAGCGCCGCCGCCGAACTCATCACCGCGCAGCACCACGGCATGGCGATGGACGAAAAAATCGCAAAGCATAACCGCGATTTCTCGATCAGCCATCAGCGCTGGTTCAGCTCGCTCTACAAGGACAAGTATCACTACATGGGCGAGTTCGACCTGATGGAACTCGCCTTCCGCCTCGACCTCAGCCTGTATTACTGGGGAGTCGTCGAGCCGGTGTTCCACACGGGCGAGGCGGCTTTGTTAGCCCCGCCGTTCTCTCCGCCGAGCGGGAAATTTTTCGCGGCGCTGATGCGTTGTTATAACCGCCGCTTCGTCCGCATCGCGCAGCGCCGCCGCCGGATGAATGCCTTGGGCGAAATGAATGACAACCGCCGCTCGCTCATCCCCGGTTTCACCCTCGACCGTGGCGACACCAAGCGCATTTTCGGGATGCTCGGCCAGTGGGCCCGCATCGAACTCCGCGAAGGCTGGCGCACCTGGGGCGAAAAGGATGGACCGGATTTCCGGCGACTGGAGTCAAAGTAACAGAAGGAATGTTGGTTCAGGGAGGCTTTCGCGCTTCAGATGCCGACTCGCAGATCCCGAGCGCTCCACAGCAGTCCTTTCGCGCCGCTTCCGCTGCCTTTCATCGCCCGGGCTCCATCCTTGCGCTTTGGACTGAATCGCTCCCGGGCATTTGAAAACGCTTCGTTCACGAACTCCCTGCTGCCGATTACCGCGCCATCCGTGAAATACCGGATCCGGCAGTGCAGCATCTTTGCCATTCCCAGATCCTTCAACAGGGTCTCGTTGCCTTGGCTTTCCAGCAACTCCGCCGTGTTCTTCGTGACTTGACCCAGGCCTTTCGCCGCTTGGGGCACCTCCGCTTGTCCCGGCTTTTTCCCCAGGGCCAGCCCCATCAACCGCCGATACAATCGGGAAACATCGCGCCACTTCTCCATCTCGAAACCAACGCCCTGATCACAGAAATACGCCCGCACCAAGCCCTCGCGCGCCTTTTTGCCATTGCCCTTCGCGCCACCACCGACCGCCTCGCCGTAACTGCTCCAACGATAATCCGCCGGGTCCTTCACCATCCCCGCCCGCACCGGATTCAGATCAATATAGGCCGCCATCGTCCGCGCCGCCGTGCCGCTCTCCACGATCACGCTCTTGAATCGCTCCTCCCACAAGGTCCCCGTGCGGGTGTGGTTACGGTTGAACCAGCGCGTAAAGCGGATCAATAGCCCCTTCATGAACTGGCTCAAATCATGCATCCGGTAAGTGAACCGGGTGTGGATTTCTGCGACGCGAGTGTCGCCGCCAACGCCATCAGCCGCCGATTTTCTGGCTTCGGCCAATTCAGCAGCCACTCCCGCAACAACCGCCTCGGAGTAAAGCGCGGAAAGTCGTTGCAGCAGCAACTCGTCGGAAAGTCCGCCCTCCGCCATCGGCGGCACTTCCAGCAACAAGTGGAAGTGGTTGGACATGATGCAGTAAGACAAAACCCGGCAGCCTGAAAAATTCTCATACATCCGCATGAACATCCGAAACGCCTCGCATTCCCGTTCCGCAAACACGAACCGCCGGTCCACCACCCGCGAGACACAGTGGTAGATCACCGGCTTCGAGGAAGAATTCTGCCAGTTTCCCAACCACCGAGCCTTTCGCATTGCGCCAACCTACCACCGCGAATCCAAAAGCCAATGGAATTCTTGTCAGTTTTTATGTCACCATGCATGGTCACCCGCAACCAAAGGCTTGCCCCGCTGCGCGAGATTCCCAGCGGGGACTTCGTGCTCACGATGGTGGCGATCTTCGGCGACTACGCGCTTGCCGTCGCCCATACCGAGAGTCC
>JAIFNK010000234.1 GCA_020047775.1 Akkermansia sp.
AGGTGATGCAGTCCCATCGTGGAATGCGCGTCCGGATTGATCGAGCAGAGCACGCCCTTGTCGCGGGCGCGTTTCCACCAGCGCCAGTCCATGTCGAGCCGCATCGGGCTGCAGTTCAGCTCGATGATGGTGCGCGTCTCGGCGGCGCAGTCGATGATCATCGCGTGGTTCACGGCGTAGGGCTCGCGCTTGAGCAACAACCGGCCGGTGACGTGGCCTAACATGGTGACGTGTTCGTTCTCCATCGCGCGGCAGATGCGGCGGGTCATCTCTTCTTCGGATAGAGTGAACGAGGCATGCACCGAGGCGACGACGTAATCGAGCTTGGCGAGCAGGGCGTCTTCGAAATCAAGCGTGCCGTCCTTGTGGATGTCCACCTCGGAGCCGGCGAAGAGGCGGAAGTTTGTGTAGCTTGCGTTGAGTTTCGCGATGGCTTCGATCTGTTCCAGCAGGCGGGTTTCATCAAGGCCGTTGGCTTGGAACGACGCTTTCGAGTGGTCGGCGATGCCCAGATATTGCAGGCCGAGGTCCATCGCCTCATCGGCCATGGCTTCGAGCGTGTTGTGGCCGTCGGAGGCGGTGGTGTGGTTGTGGAAGGTGCCGCGGAGCTGGGCGAGTTCGAGCAGGCGGGGAAGCGTGTGCCCGGCGGCGGCTTCGATTTCGCCGCGGTTTTCTCGGAGTTCCGGTTGGATGAAATCGAGGCCGAGCGCGCGGTAAATGTCGGCTTCCTCGTTGATCTCGGGAAGCGGGGCTTGGCGGTTGGAAACCGCCGCCACGGGCGTGAAGCCGTATTCATTGAGGGAAAGGCCTTGTTTGAGTGCGAGCGAGCGGATGGCGACGTTGTGCTCCTTGGAGCCGGTGAAGTATTGCAGGGCGAAGGGGAACTGGGCGTTAGACACGGCGCGGAGATCGCACTGGAGGCCGTTTTTCAAGCGGACCGAAGCTTTTGTATCACCACAGACGATGATGGAGGCGACCTGCGGCAGCGTGGTGAAATCCTCGCAGACAAGCGCGGGTTCCTTGGTGGCGACGAGGAAATCGAGATCGTGCACGGTTTCCTTCGCCCGGCGGTAGGATCCGGCGACGGCTACGCGCGAGATTTCCGGGTGGAGGCGCAGGAGACTGGTGATTTCTTCTACGAGCGGCGTGATGCCGCCTAGCAGAAAGGTGTCGGCGAAGGTCTCGCGCAGGGCGATGGCTTCGAGAATCCTGGTCTGGGTCTTCGCTCCGAAGCCGGGAAGTCCTGCGACTTTCCCCGCGTCGCACGCGGCCTTGAGATCCGCGATCGAGGCGACGGCGAGGGCTTCGTAGAGTGCCTTCACTTTCTTCGGGCCGAGGCCCTGGACGTCGAAGAGCTCGAACAAGCCGGGAGGAAACTCCGCACGGAGTTTTTCGTAGAACTCGAGTTTCCCGGTGCTGGCGAGTTCGTGGAGTTTGTCGCGGAGGGCCTCGCCGATGCCTTTGATGCCGGTGAGTTCGTTCTTCTCGGCGAGCTCGACGATTTCGCCGTCGAAGTTTCTCACGGTCTCCGCACCTTGGCGGTAGGCGCGGATTTTGAAGGGGTTTTCGTCCTTGAGCTCAAGCAGCAGGGCGATTTCTTCGAGCACTTCGGCAAGGTTCTCGCGGGTCATGGGCAAGGGTTGCGTGGCCGGGGAGAGCGGTCAAGTTGCTAACCGGGAGCGCGGGTCTCCAGTCCCGCAGCGAAAGGGATGCCAAAGAGAAGAGGGCTGGCCGCGCTCCTTTGGCCAGGCTTTCGCTTGCGAGTCAGAATGAATGTCCCCGCCGCGGGTGGGAGTTTGAAGGTCGCCAGTCCGGTTAGTCCTGCGGGAAGGGCGAGGTCCTTGTTCTCGATCAGGAACTCCGCCCGCATCGTTCCCGAGGCGGTGTCGAAGAGCTGGCTGGAGCGGGATAATTCCGGGCTCTCGACCCGGGGCAGGATGTCGGTGGACATCCGCTTGCCCGACATGATGCCGAAGAGCAGGATCAGGATCGCGAGAACCCCGATGGTGTATTTGTAACGAAGGGCGAAGAGGACGATCCTCATGGCGGAAAATGGCGCGCGGGCCGGAAACGAGTGAAGAAGCGCCGCTTACTGGCACGGGAGATGCCCGAATCAATCGTTAGATCATGCGTTCGGGATCGGGCAGCGGCTATTTGACCAGAAAGTCCGCGACGACCATGCGGTGGTCGCTGTCGCGGGTGGTTACCGCGCGGCAGCGGACCGGGGTGAAATGGCGGGTGGCGTAGATGTGGTCGATCCGCAGGATGGGGAAACGGCGGTGATAGGTGTTTCCCCAGCCGGTGCCCGCCGTGGCGAAGGCGTCCTCGAAATCGAGGGCGAGCTGGCGGTGGACGATGTCCGAGGCGGGCGCGTTGAAATCGCCGCCGAAAAGGGTGGGCGTGTTGGGAAATCGAGTGGTTTGTTCCAGGATCTGCTGGGTCAGTGAGAGTTCCTTCTGGCGGACCAGCCGGCTGTCGCGATGCTTGATCCATGCGGATTTCCGCCACAGGCTCAGATCGGTCGCCGCGGTGGTGAGGTGGACGTTGACGACCTCGATTTCCCCTTTGCCGGGCAGAAGGATCGCCACTTGCTGGTCGTCCTGAGAGGGATTGCGGATTTCGCGCTGGATTTTCCAACGGGTGACCACGCCGTTGGTAATGTAGGCCCGGTAGTCGCCCTCGCGGTTGTAGAGCACGTCGGCGATCTGGTGAACCTGATGGGGAAGAATGTCCTGCAGCAGCACGATGTCCGGCTGCCAGGCGGCGATGTCACGGGCGGGATTCCCGTATTTGAAGTAAGCGCAGTTTAGGGTGAGCACCCGGACGACGGGGTGGCCTTTGAAGGGTTCCGCCAGGCCGGTGAGCGGCGGGGATTTTCCCAAATTGGCGAGCACCCGGGCCTCGTCGGCTCCGACTAACAGGGTGACCGCCCACACGGCGGTCATGATCAGCGAGAGCGAGGCGCGCAGGAAATAGAAGGCCGCGGAGGACAGCAGCAAGCCGAAGCCGCCCCACAGCCAGATGGGCATGACGGTGAACGCCGCGAACCGGTCCGGCTGCCGGGCGAAACAATAGACGGTGAAAATGTGCAGCAGCAGCGAGGTGCCCACCAATGTCCATCCGATCCGGCGGCTGATAGAGGACATCGGGGGAGTTGGGATTTGGAATTTGAGATCTCGGATTTGATGCGTCACATTCCCGGGATGCCGAGGCCGCCGGTGAGTTTCTTCATCTCGGCGGCGGACTTTTCCTTGCCCTTGGCGATGGCTTCCTGGACGCCCTTGAGGACGAGGTCTTCGAGGAATTCCGCGTCTTCGGGATCGATCACGGACGGGCCGATCTTGATGGAAAGCACGTCGCCCGAGCAGGTGGCGAGCACATTCACCTTGCCGCCGCCGACGCTGGCTTCGACGGTTTGCATGGCGAGTTCTTCCTGTTTTGCGGCAAGCCCGGCCTGCATTTGCTGGGCTTGTTTCATGAGTTTCTGGATGTTCATAATTTTTGGATAGAGGGTTCAAATGGCGCGATGCCAGGTTTCCTGAAGGGGTTCGCCGGAATGGTAAACCAAATGGAGGATTCGTCGATGCTTTGGTTCGGTGGCTTGTGAGGAGGCGTGGAGGGCGAGCGGACGGAGCAGAAGAGCTTCGCCCTGCTTCGCGAGGCAGGTGATTTCGCCGTGGCTGGCGACTTGCTCCGGGATGGTGGCGGTTTTGAGAATCCCGGCAAGGTGGGTGCCGGGGGAGATTCTGAGTGGGCCGTTGGTGGCATCGCAATTGTCGAGATGGAGCCCTGTTCAAAAAGCCCCGTTGAGCTTGCGGCCGATCCAGAAGATGCCGAGCAAGGTCACCAGGGCGGCGACGGTGGCCCAATGGGACCACAGTGGAATCCGGTTTTCGAGTGGCCGCGGCGCGGGAAGCGCGTTAATTTCCTGGATGAGGTCGGCGAGCTGGGCGGGTTGGATGATGCGGCCTCGCGAGACTTTCGCCATTTCCTCCAGCACTTCCGGGCGGGCTGGCTGGCCGATTTTCTCGATCTCGACGCCTTGGGCGATGATCGTGGTTTGGAGCGGCTTGTCCTCGGCTCCGGTGGCGGTGGCGCGGAGTTTCCATGCCCCGGGGAGATCGACCTTGAAGCGGCCGCTGAAGGCTCCCCAGGCGGTTTCGTTTTTCTGGAGCTCGATGCGCTGGGTGCGGCCGTCGGGTGCGGTTAGATCGACGGAGACGGCGCCTTCCTTGAGCGGCGCGCCGTTGGGGTCGAAGGCATTGGCGTTGAGGGTGACGGTGGAGCCGGGCTCGGGGCGCTCGGGATTGAAGAAGAGCCGGACGCGCTGGCCGGCGGCCATGTTCCGCTGATAGGACATCCAGCGGGCGACCTGGCCCCAGAAGCGGTAATGATAGAGATCCTCCACCCCGCGCCGCCAGCGCCAGGCGGAGTCGATGCCCATGAACAACACCTTGCCGCTGCCGGCCGGTTTGGTGACTAACAAGGGGACTGGGCCGTATTTCCCGCGGCGGTTGCCATGGACCGCGAGGACTTCCGCACCGCCCTTGGCCTTGATCACCGGCGCGTGCCAGTAGAATCCGGGGAGGCGACGCCAGATTTCCGGGTTTTCCTCCTCGTTGGATCCGAGCATCGTTAGAAGCGACGCGCGGCCCTCGGTGGTGAGGGTGAGCGGGGAGGGGATGGACTCGGAAACGCCCCGCTTGTTTTCGAAGTCGAGCATCACGGGCATGAGGTCGGACAACTCGGTATCCATCAGGGAGAATTCGTTGCCCTGCGAGCCGGGCATGAAGATGAGGCCGGACGCCTGGTTTTCCACGAGGCCGCGGATGAGGGCGCATTGCTCCTTGGTGAGCTGGTCGCTGGCGACGCCGACGTCGCCGAGGAAAATGACGTCGTATTTGGCGAGTTCCTCCAGCTTGGAGGGGAACTCCTGGATGTAGTCATGCCCCTCGCCAGGTCCGAGCGCGGGGTGGAACAAGAGGCAGGAAAGCTCGACGCCGGGATCGCGGGAGAGGGCGTTTCTCAGGAAGCGGTATTCCCAACGCGGCAGCGACTCGATGACGAGGACGCGGATTTTTTCCGGCCGCCCGGCGATGGTGAATTTGCGGGAATTGTTCGTCGCAACGAGCTCGCCGTCGGCCACCGGGATGGAGAGTTCGAGGGTGGATGAGCCTTCCTTTTCCAAGCGCCAGAGGATGGAGTCGTAGGTCTCCGCGTTCGGCGGGATGACGATGTCCTTGGTGCGTTCCTTGCCGGAGTCGTCACGCAACCGGACGATGGTGCGGACCTGGCGGTCGAGCGAGGAGCGGATGGTGAAAGGGATCTGCACGTTTTCCCCGACGATGCCGTAGGTGGGCGCGGTGACTGATAGGAGGTCCAGATCCGGCAGGCGGACCTTGCTGCCGACGGGGATGGGAAACAGCGGAATGCCGCGGAGTCGGAGTTTCTGCGCGGCGGCGACGGGCGGTTGGCCGAGGTTGTAGTCGCCGTCGCTGAGCAGCACGACGGCGCGAAGATTGCTTTGGCGGGTGAGCAGTTCCGAGAGCGGGCTTTCGAGGTCGGTGCCGGCGATGGCTCCGTTCTCCGCGGGCGGAGTGGCGAAAGGCCGGGAGATGATTTCGTTGGCGCCGTTCGCTTCGAGCGGTTTCCAAAGGTCGGAGGCGAGTGTCTTCCTTACCCATTCGGCGCGGGAGATGACCGCGTTTTTTTCCGATAGATCCGGAGTCGTCGCAGCGTCGATGGTGGTCATCGATTTGGAGTCGTCCCAAAGGACGGCGATTTGCGGCTTCGAGTCCGGATGGACGGTGGTCAGCCACTCGGGCTGCCAGAGCAGCAGGACGACGACGAGGGCGGATAGAAAACGCAGGCACTCCAGCGCGGCGGTGCGCTTCGAGTGCGGGCTGCGTTTCCATGAAATCACGGAAAGCGCGGCGACGAAGATCAGGGCGATGATGCCGATCCAGAGAGTCAGGGGAGTGGGTGAGAAGTGGAGCAAGGTAAGAGGATAGGTCTTATAGGCCTGTAAGACCTATGGTATTTTGAATCAGGCGACTGCTTTTTTCGGCAGAACCTGTGGATGCGATTTTTTCGGCAAACAGAGCATGGCTTCGGAGATCAGGAAAAACAGAACGGCGATGAGAAACGCCCGCCAGACGTCCCGCGAGAGCGATGGATCGTTCGCTTGGCCGGCTTGGTCGAGCAGGGTGTATTTGGTTCCCTCGAGCGCTTGGTCAAGCTGTTCGCGGGCGATGATTTCCGGATTGTCCTCCTGGGCGGGGCGGTTGACGGCAAGCAGCCGCTCGCCGAGGCGGAAGATGCCGGCTTCGTAGGCGGCGTTGGCGGGATCGGGGCTGCCGTAGTCGTCGATGCGGGTGCGGGTCTCGCCTGGCAGCGGTTGGGCGATTTCCGTGCCGACGGTGGTGAGGTAGGAGGCATCGAAGCGGCCGGCCCCGGCGGAGATGGTCCGCTGGACGGTGGGCAGCAGGACGTCGGCATCGCCCAAGTTCGACCAGGTGTAATCCGGCAGCGAGCCGACAAACCACGCGGTGCCCTGATCGACGATGTGGCGGGTGATGAACGGTTCGCCATCCTCCCAGCGGGCCAGCGGCGTGGCGTCGCCTAACGGGATCTGGCGGCGGATGGCCCTGAGCCGCTCGGCGGGAATGGGTGTGCCATCGAGGCCGTCGCGGAGTGGTCCGTCGCTGTGGTTCCAGTCCTTGAGGATGAAAAACTTCCCGGCTGGGGCTTCCGAAGGATTCGCCCATTTCAGATCCAGGAACGCGGCGTCCGAGGTGATGGCGGGAGGGAAGAAGATGACCTGGCCGCCGGAGGTTAGGAAGCGGTTGATCATTTCGTCAGTAGGGCCGGAGGGGAGTGGTGCGGCCCAAAGAATGGCGGCCAGGTCGCCGGTGTTGATCGAGGCGGCGTTCGCGGGATCGATGCGCTCGACCGTTTGATTTTCAAATCCGGGAGGTGCCGCGGCCAGGGCGAGATAGTCCGCCGCTTCGCCAGCGGGTGCCAAGACGACGGACTTGATCGGGCGGGCCGGCCCGTAGGCGAAGAACGTGGAGTTGTCGCGCGAATTTCCATCCGCCGGGATCGAGAGCCAGCCGGATCCGGTGGCACTGCCGGTGGGAAGAGAGATCCGTTTTTGGAAGCGGAACGACTGGCCGGGAAGTGTCAGGTTTTCCGTGGTGCGGGTGCCATTGAGGTTGGTGGTGAGAGGCAGCGTGGCGGTGCCCCGCGCTTCGGCGGCGCGCAGGATTTCAATATCCAACAGCATTTCATCGCCGGACCGGCGGGAGCCGAGCAGGCGGATCGCTGTGTTAGGCGCGGACTGGCCGGTGAGGGATAGCACGCGGATGGCGGGATTTTGCGGCAGCGCGGCAAGGCTTGCGCGGGCGGCGGCCCAGCGTTCGTCCTCGGGATGCCAGTTGGACGCCTGCAAGTCGGAGGCGAGCCAGACCTCTGAGCGACCGCTGGTGTCGGCGAGGAATTCGGCCGCACGCGAGAGCAGGGTGGGGAAGTCGGCGGCGGTGTCGGTGGGGGCCGTGGACGATAGATCTGCGAGGGTGTCGGGCGATGGGATTTCCTGGGGATTTCCGCTGGCACTGTCGATGAGCACGAGACGGGAGGCCCCGAGGCTGGTCATGGCGTCCCGGACCTTTTCAAGGACGATCTGGCGGCGCGGGTTCAGACCGTCGCCGGGTTTCGATTCCATCGAAGCCGAGCGGTCCAGCAGGAGGACGACCGTGTCGATGGAGCCGCCGCCCCAGCCGATGAGGCCGGAAACGATGGGCCGGGCGGCAGCGAAGGCGAGCGCGGCGATGGCGAGCGCACGGCACGTTAGAATGAGGATGTGGCGCAGCTTTTTCTTGCCCCGGGATTCGCGGGTCGCCTTGAGCAGGAATTGCATCGCCGCCCACTGGATCGTCTTGTGGCGGCGCTTGTTGATCAGATGGATCACGATGGGAACCGCCGCCGCAAGCAGGCCCCAGAGCAATAATGGATTAAGAAAAAGCATGGGAGATTGAATCTACCGCGAGGATGTGGATGTCGCAAAGGGCGACGACCGGGATGCCAGTTGGTTGGGTCTCAATGGAAGTGGCTGTTAAGGGAAAGTTTCTTCGCCGACGTGTCGGGAAAAATCTCTGGACTCGTGGAGGATGCGGGCGATTTCAACGCAATCCCCAGTCACCCGGTAAAAGATCAGGTGTTTAGCGATTTTGTAGGCTCGGCAACCGTCGGCCAGATCGTTTCTGGCTTTACCGCCGGGGAGGACGGGGTTGTTCACGATTTGGATTCGCGCCAAGTTAAGGAGTTGGAAGTAAGCGGTTCCTTGTTCCAGCCCCCAGGTTTTGATGGTGTAGCGAAGGATTTCGGCGAGGTCACGCTCTGCGAACTTTGATAGGCGGTAGCTGCCCACGGCGTCAGTTTTGTTTGAATTCCGACATCACTTCCGCGGCGATTTGTTCGAAGGTTTTGTCCGAAAATTCGCCATGGACCAAAGCATCGAAGCCTGTCTGGACCTCGCGTTTCAGATGCTCGAATTTCAGTTCCATCAATGAATCGTAGTCCTCTTTGGAGGTGATTACGAAGGCCGGGCGACCGTGTTTCGTAATGGAAACGGGGCCGGTACGGGCGCTGTCGAGGACTTGGCCGAGCTGCTGTTTCGCGGTGTTGGCGGTGATTGTTTTCATGGCATCAGTTGATCCAAAATAGATGAGACGGACGTAATGGCAAGATCAGTGTTTGGACTTGGGCAGCCGGGCGGTGAGGAATTCGCGCAGCAGCGGTTCCAGCGGCGTGTCGGTGGTGACGAGCTGATAGTCGGCGGAGGCGTCGTGGCATTTGGCGCGGACGGCGGTGAGGAAATCGCGGAGCGCGGATTTGTATTCGTCGGCGATGAGGTTGGGCTCGGCGACGATGGAGGTGCCGTCCTCGAGATCGACA
>JAIFNK010000162.1 GCA_020047775.1 Akkermansia sp.
GTGAGCAGGGCGGCCGAGTGCTTGCAGAGATACCCGACGGGGCAGGAACAATCGGGGTCCACCGTCCATGTATCCTTCGACTTCCGGAAAAGCAGGTCGGTTTCATAGGGCCGCGGCGCGTTGCCATGGATGAGCGCGCCGATGATGACTCCGTTCGGCATGAAAGCGCTGCCCGCCCGGATTTCCTTGATGAACCGATCGGAAGCGTAAGCTGTGCTGCGTTGCAGGGAACTCTGATCGAAGAAACGTTTCCATTTCCCGGTGGTCATCCACTCCCGCAGGCCGGGCATGGCGGCTAGTTTTTCAAGATCGGGTGACATGGCGCTCAGAACGACCAGCCGGGGCGGGCGGTTTCGAAGTTCATCATCCCGCCGGATCGCGGATGGCGGAACGAGAGCTTCCACGCATGAAGCTGGAGCGGTGGAGACCCGGGAGCCAGCGTCTGGGTGTCGCCGCTCTTCCGGTCTGGCAGATAGGCGGGATCGCCGGCGACGGGAAATCCGAGCTGCCAGAGATGCACGCGGATCTGGTTGGTCCGGCCGGTGCCTAACTTCGCCTGCAACAGCGTGGTGCCGTCCGCGCAGCGCTCGATGACCTGGAAGTCCGTGCGCGAGGGCAGACCTTCGATTTCATCCACCACCCGCGTCCCCATCACGTCCGGCTCGGCGGAAATCGGCGCTTCGGAGAAAAACACATCCTCCGGCGGATGGCCGACTGCCCGCACCAGATAGATCTTGTCCACCG
Organism: Akkermansia sp.; assembly: GCA_020047775.1. Taxonomy (GTDB): domain Bacteria; phylum Verrucomicrobiota; class Verrucomicrobiia; order Verrucomicrobiales; family Akkermansiaceae; genus Luteolibacter. The sequence goes on from JAIFNK010000162.1 coordinate 745, forward strand.
CGCCTTCGATGAACTGTCGCTGCAGCAGTCGGCAGAAATGCCGGGTGCGGGCGAAGACGACCAGCCCGGTGGTGTTCGAGTCCAGCCGGTGCACCGGCCGCGGGTATTTCGGCGCATAGACGAGATTGAGAATGTGCTGGAGCGTGTTCCGGTGGAAGCGGCCGCTCGCGTGCATCGGCAGCGGCGCCGGCTTGTGGACGACGAGGATCGCCTCGTCCTCATGCAGCACGCGGATGTCCGCGGAGACGGGCGGCTCGACGTCCGGCGGGAAAACCTGCACCACCCGCTCGCCGCCGCGCACGATGTGATCCCTTCCCCGGACGGTGCCGCCGTAGTTCATGAAACGCCCGGCATCGCAGCGCGCCTCCCATTCTGTTGGAGAAATCTGCGGGAAAAGACCGACGAGCACCTCTAGCAGCGTCCGCCCGTCATGCGCGGCGGGCACGTTCACCGGACGGCGGTTTTCCTGCGCCACCGAGCCGGGCAACGGATCAGTCACCCGGGCGATTTCCTCGTGCAGCCTGGCGATCCGCTCCGCCATGCGCTCCGGCGCGCCCACGAAACAATGCGGGCAACTCACGCCCTCGACATGCCGCGGGTCCTCCTGGTCGGCGGCGTCCAGCGGTGCCTGGCAGGCGTAACAAACGGCATAGTCCGACTCGCGCAGCCCCGGGTCCACGCCCACGCGTTGGTCGAAGACGAAGCACTCGCCGTCGTAATGGTCGCCGCCGCATTCTTCGAAATACTTGAGGATGCCGCCGTCGAGCTGGTAGATGTTCTTGTAACCTTCCTGCTCCATGAACGGCCCGGCCTTCTCGCAGCGGATGCCGCCGGTGCAGAACATCACCACCGGCTGGTCCTTGAGCTCGTCCGGCAGTTTTCTAACCGAATCCGGAAACTCGCGGAACGTATTGATGTTAGGAATGATGGCACCCTTGAAAGTGCCGAGCTTCACCTCGTAGTCGTTGCGGGTGTCGAGCAGGGTCACCGGGCGTCCCTCGTCCAGCCAGCGCTTCAGCTCGGCGGCGGGGATCTTCGGCGAGGTGTAGTTCGCCGGGCGGATGCTCTCCATGCCGAAGGAGATGATTTCCTTTTTCAAGCGCACCAGCATCCGGTTGAAGGGTTGTTTGTCGCTGATGCTGATTTTCGGCTCCAGCCCTTCGAGTCCGGGAATGGCTCGGAGTTTTCCCAGCAGCAGATCGATGGATTCCGCGGCACCGGCGACGAAGAGGTTGATGCCTTCGGTGCTGAGCAGGATGGTCCCTTTCAAGCCCCAGGCCTTGCAATCCGCGATGAGATTTTCCCGCAAATCCTTGAGACCGGAGAGTTCGACGAAGCGGTAAGTGGAAATATTCGTGACAGCGGACACAGGGGAAAAACAACACGAAGCCCGCCCCGTTGCCAGAGAAGAAACCAGAATCTTGCCCCTGATCCCGATGCTCCGTCCCGGCGGCGGGAACCCACATCCGCCACATGACTTGAAAACCGCCTGTTTACAGCTTTCCCGGCAGGGTTACTGTCCTGCCGGGCACCGCCATCGCGGCGCGCATCGATTTCCGGCCCCTCGTGGATCCCGTCGCAGCGCCGCACCGCTTGATCGAGGAAATCCGCAAGGGCAACTTCGAACCCACCCTGTCCGGGCCCGGCCAGGGCAGCGGGTTTTCCACAGTCATCTCCGCCGGACGACGTGACTACTCCTTCGCCGCATCGGGGGAGATCTCCGCCACGCCCGGCGGCGTGCCGTATCCCACCAATCTCGACCTGGCCTCCGCAGCCGGCACCCGGAAATCATAGACTCCATATCCATTAGCCTTGGTGCCCCGGTAGGATCTTCCGTCCGTGGCGTTGATCATGATTTGCAGCCCGTCCTTTTTTTCCCGGCCCAGATACATCGCCACGTGGGTGATGCTCAGCGCCTTCACGCCGGCCAACACCTCGCCGGTGGACCAGAATAACAGATCCCCCGGCAGCAATGCCTTCAACCCCGGATGCCCGGCGGTCGTCGCGTCACCCGGCACCACGCGCAGCCGCCCCTTCTCCAGCAGCCAGCCATATTGGGCGGCGGAACTCCGCGGAGGTGTTAGGCCGGCCTTGGTCATCACGAAATACATCGCACCCGAGCAATCGAACCCGCCTTGGGCCGGATCCCCCTTCCCATAGCCGTAAGGCAACCACGGCGAATCCCTCGCGGTCGCAATGGCGATTTCAATCAACTTCTTCCGGTCCGCGGGAAGCTCCTCGAAATCCGCCAGATCCTTGATTTCGACGAGCGCCGGCCTTCCATAGGCGGGTTTGACCGGCACATTCTTCTCCGGCTGCGGCCCGGGTGCGACCACCGGGAGAACCTTCTTCGTCTTCCCGGACGGGCTGTTCTGAGCACCTAGCTCAAGGCCGGCCATCAGGCTCACCACAACGAATGCCGACAAGGATACCTTCGTTCTGACGGGCTTGCGAACCATTCGGCACAGTGCCCCAAACTCTCCGGAATACCAATGGATTTTTTGGAATCGCCATGATAGGGTTTGACCCCATGGAGAAGCAGGGGAAATGGCAATACAATCTTCTCCGGAAGAAAGTACATCGCCCATTGTCCCGGAAAACAGCACTCCCTTTACCAGCCGAGCGGAACGTCGCATCCGCAGACCCGCTTCCACCCAGGGCCGCATGGTCCCACGACGGGACCGACGCCACACTCGAAATCTCCGGAGATTGGCGGCGGGACGGCCCCGAGGTCGAGATCACCGGCGACGCGCCGGCGCAGGCTCCGGCCCGCTATCAGGTGGACTCGCTCGGCAGCTATGATTCCACCCTTCCCGCATTTCTGCTAGCCCGCTTCCGCGCGGTCACCCCCTCCCCGGCAGACTCGGACGACGCCCCGTCATTCACCGGACTGCCTGACAATCTCCGCGGCCTGCTAGAGCTGGCTCTCGCCGTGCCGGAGGAAAGTGACACCCGCAATACCCCGCAGGTTTCTTCGGATCTCAGGAAACTCGGGAAAATTTCGCTGCAACTCTGGGCGAGCGTGAGTGGACTTGCCAACTTCACCGGGCAATCCGTGCTCTCACTCGGCCGCTTCATCACCGGGAAGGCCCGCTTTCGCTCCTCGGAATTCTGGTTGACGCTGCAGCAGTGCGGCATCGACGCACTGCCGATCGTGTCGCTCATCAGTTTCCTCATCGGCCTGATCCTCGCCTTCGTCGGAAACGTCCAACTCGCCAACTTCGGCGCCAGTCTCTTCGTCGCCGATCTTGTGGGCATCGCCATGGTCCGCGAAATGGGCGTGGTCATGACAGCCATCATCATGAGCGGTCGGACCGGCGCCGCCTTCGCCGCCCACCTCGGCAGCATGAAGGCCAACGAGGAGATCGACGCCTTGCGCACCTTCGGGTTCGATCCCTTTGATTTCCTGGTCCTGCCCCGTTTATTAGCCCTGGTGTTGATGATGCCCGTTCTCACGATCTACGCGAACATCGTCGGCATCCTCGGCGGCATGTTGGTGGGCTTTTTTGTCGGCATCGAGCCGGAACTCTATTGGACGGAAACCCTGGCTGCCGTGGATCTCACCAACGCGTCGCTCGGCGTCATCAAGAGCGTTTTCTTCGGCGCGGCCATCGCCATCAGCGGCTGCATGCAAGGTATGAAAGCGGGAAACTCCTCCGCCGCCGTCGGCGAAGCCACCACCCGCGCGGTGGTCGCCTCCATCACCGCGGTCATCGTGCTCGACTCCGGATTCGCCGCCATCTTCACCCTGCTCGATATTTGAAAACCGCCCCATCAGCCCCGGCAAGCACCGCCAAGATCGCCGTCCGCGACCTCTCCATGGCCTATGGCAATTTCGTGGTCATGCACGACCTGAACTTCGAGGTCCGGGACAAGGACATCTTCGTCATCATGGGCGGCAGCGGCTGCGGCAAGAGCACGCTGCTGCGCCATCTCATCGGGCTGCTAGAACCGAAAAAAGGCTCTATCCTCTACGATGGCGAGGACTTCACCGCCACCGATCCCGCCGGGCGGGGCGACTTCATCCGCCGCTTCGGCGTGATGTATCAATCCGGCGCGTTGTGGTCCTCGCTGACGTTAGGTGAAAACATTGCGATGCCGATTGAGGAATCCGGTGACATCCCCGCCAACACGGTTAGAGATCTGGTTTCCTACAAGTTGGCACTCGTCGGCCTGGCCGGATACGAGGACTACTATCCCTCCCAAATCAGCGGCGGCATGAAAAAACGCGCCGGCATCGCCCGTGCGATGGCGCTCGATCCCGACATCCTGTTTCTCGACGAACCCGGAGCCGGCCTCGACCCCCTCAGCTCGCGCCGCCTCGACGATCTCATCCTGCGCCTGCGCGACAGCCAGGGCTGCACCATCGTCGTCGTCACCCACGAACTCGCCAGCATCTTCAGCATCGCCAACAACTCCGTCTTCCTCGACACTGCCACCCGCACCCAGGGGGCCTTGGGAAATCCAAGCGAACTCCGCGACCACTCGGACAATCCCGCCGTGCGCCTGTTCCTCAACCGCGGCGATACCCCACCCTCCCCATCATGAGTAAAAAAGTCAGTCCCACCTTGATCGGGCTCTTCACCCTGGCCGGCCTACTGCTGGGAGCTGCCGCCCTCCTGCTCTTCGGCGCGGGCAAGTTCTTTGAGAAGACCAGCAACATCCTGCTCTATTTCGACAAAAGCGCCAACGGCCTGCTCGTCGGATCGGAAGTCCGCTTCGGCGGCGTTCGCATCGGTCGCGTCACTTCCATCAAGGTGCTCATCGATCAAAAAAAGAACCGCAAGATCATCCCCGTGGTGGTCGAGCTGTCCGAGAGAGATCTCCGGGACATCGGCTCGACCTCCGGCGCCAATCTGGATTTAGTCACCGAAGCCGGGGTGCAAAAGGCCGTGGCCGACGGGCTGCGCGCCCGCATGAAACAACAAAGCCTGCTCACCGGACAACTCTACATCGAGTTCGACATCGTGCCCAACTCGCCTTGGTTCGAGTATGAACCGGACACCAAGCCGCCCTTCCCCGTCGTTCCCACCATTGGCACCGAGTTCGACGAACTCATCTCCGGCGTCGCCGATGCGCTCAAAAAATTCAACAAGCTTGATCTCGCAGGCGTGGTCACTGACATGCGCAGCGCCCTCAAAACCGCCAACACCCAGCTCGACGCCCTCAACCTCAAGGAGATCAACAACAACGTCATCGACATTACCAAGGACGTCAAAGCCTTCACCGGGAATGAAAAACTCGCAAAAGCCATCGACAGCCTCGACGTCACGCTCGCCAGCGTCCAGCAACTCACCGAGAAAGCGAACAAAGGCATCGATCCCCTGCTCGCGGATCTCGAAACCGTCATGAAACAGACCGAAGCCGGACTCGCGAAAATCGAAGAGGCCACCGAGGACATCTCCCACGTCACCAACCCGCGCGCGCCCGTGCTGATGCGCTTGCAGCAGGTGATGGAAGAAGTCGAAAGCACCTCGCAGGCCATCAAGGAACTCGCCAACGACCTCAGACGAAACCCGAACTCCATCATTGCCGGAAAGAAACCCAAACCATGAAACGCCATCACCTGTTATCCGCCCTGCTGTTGTTCCTAACCGGATGCGGCGTGCTGCAGCCCGTGGAAGACGGCGAGATCTATCACGTCCTCACCCCGCTCGTTTCCAATCAGGCGCTGTCACGCCAGAGCCCCGACATCGCGGTCAAGCGGCCGGCGCTTCCCGGCTACCTGAACCGCCAGCAACCCGTCACCCGCTCCGGCGGGCAGATCATGATCAGCCGCAACGACGTGTGGGCGGAGCCGCTGAACGTCTCGATTTCCCGGGTCACCGCCAGCAACCTCAGCCGCCTCACCGGCTCCCTGAACATCCGCCCGGTCGAGAACTTCACCACGCTCGACTACAGCTCGCTGTTGGAAATGAACATCACCCGCTTCGAACCGGATGAATCCAACAGAATGGTCCTTGAAGGCACCTGGAAACTGCAACCCGTCAACGGCAGCGAGGCCGACACCCGCTTCTTCCACCTCGAGGCCCCCCTCCCCGCCAACAGCACCTCCATCGCCGACCGCATCGTCGCCATGAACCAAACGCTCGCGGACCTCGCCCGCCAGATCAACCGCGGGCTTTAGCGCGATGGCTTTAAGCACCAGAACCCTCGCTGTAGCGGGTGATACGTCCGGTCCGTGCAAACTCTTGAGAATCCGTGTCCATCAGCTAATCCGTGGTTCCAATTCTCTTTCCGGGTGAATGGCATTGCTCTGTGGTTTCCAACACCAACGGTGTTCCGCCCTTCAGCCCGGGGTTGGCGTGAGGAACGAATGCCTACCCCGGGAAAACCGGATCACCGGTGGATTGAACCACAACGTGGTTCCGGCTGCCCGCTGTCCAAGGCCCTCCAGTCTGCCGGGAATTCAGGAAGTTCCCTTGCGCTGGAAGCGGCGAACCGTTAATCCAGTCGCCATGGACTTTGAAACACTCAGCACGTGGGCGGATGAAGAATTGAAGGCGCTTTTGAAAATCCTGCCGCAGGACATCCAGGACGCGGCAGCGACCGTGGCGGTTTCACTTGAGGAAAAACCGGGGCACGGAGCTTATGACGAATCCCTCGAGGGCGATGAACTCGGACTCTTCGAAGGCCCGTGCGCGCTCGACGAAGCCGGCCCCGAGGAGCTGCCGAGGATCCGCCTGTTCCTAACAAACCTGTGGGAATGGGTCGGCGGGGAGGAGCACGACTACCGCGACGAGGTCGGCACCACCTTCCTGCACGAGCTCGGCCACTACCTCGGCTGGGACGAGGAGGAAGTCGCAGAACGCGGGCTGGAATAACCCGCAGGATTTCTACTTCCATCACCTCGAAAAACGCGATAGACCCAACACATTACTCAAATTCAAAACCATGGACATTCTCGGATTCATCAAGGGCGAACTGCTGGAAATCATCGAATTCAACGACGACTCGCGCGACACGCTGTCATGGCGGTTTCCCGACGACGACAAGGCGATTAAAAACGGCGCGCAACTCATCGTCCGCGAAAGCCAGCTTGTGCAATTCGTCTATCTCGGTCAGTTCGGCGACTGCTTCGGCCCCGGCAAGCACACGCTGGTCACCGACAACATCCCGGTGCTCACCAAGCTGAAGAGCTGGAAATACGGCTTCGAGTCACCCTTCAAAGCGGACATTTACTACATCACCACCCGCCTCTTCACCGGCAACAAGTGGGGCACCGCGAACCCGGTGATGATGCGCGACGCCGACTTCGGCATCGTCCGGCTGCGGGCGTTCGGCACCTTCGATTTCAAGATCGTGGATGCTCCCGTTTTCCTCAAGGAAGTCGCCGGCACCGACCACCATTTCCGGCTGGATGAATTCGCCGACACCATGCGCTCGCGGATCGTCAGCGTCTTTAGCGAGGCGCTCGCCTCCTGCGGCGTGCCCGCGCTCGACGTGGCTTCGCGCTACTCGGAACTCGGTGATGCCCTGCTGCCACTCATCAACCCGCAGGTCATCGCCAAGTATGGCATCGAGATCGCCAGCTTCATCGTCGAAAACGTCTCCGTGCCGCCGGAAGTGGAGGCGGCCATCGACAAGCGCTCCAGCATGGGTGCCATCGGAAATCTCAACGACTACGTGAAGTTCCAAATGGCCGAGTCCATGACCAAGGGCGGCGACGGCGGCGGATCCCCCGCCGCCGCAGCCGGCCAGATGGCGATGGGCTTCGGCATGGCGCAGGAAATGATGAAGAACATGCAGGCCCAGCCCGCAGCCTCACCCGCCGCCGGCATCCCCGAACTCATGAGCCCCGCAGAGGCGGCGCAACTCCTCGGCGTGACCGAGGCGGACGTGATCGCCTCGATTGATGCCGGGGATTTGAAAGGCAGGAAAATCGGCGCGGCCTATCGGATTTCCCGCGCCGCGCTCGACGCCTTCCTCGCCGAGTAACCGACGCCACCATGGCCGAAGTCAGCGCATTACGAAAACATCCCTGCCCGGAATGCGGCGGGGATGCGGAGTGGAATCCGGCGAAAAAAGCCCTCGCCTGTCCCTATTGCGGCACCGTCCTGCCGTGGACCGATGGTGAAAATCCGTCAAACGCGGCGATCATTGAGCATGACCTGGAAGAATCGCTCGCCTCGATCACTCCCGATCAACGCGGCCTCAGGGCCGAAAAAAAATCCGTGAAATGCGAGAGCTGCCAGGC
>JAIFNK010000007.1 GCA_020047775.1 Akkermansia sp.
TTCGCCGGTATCCGCGAGCGCAAGGTCGTTTATCGCGATGCAAGTGGCACTCTCCAAACGGTCACCCCCCCGCAAGGTAAGATTGCCCTTTCCCGCTTCAACACCGCCACCACCAACATGGAAGCTCTCAACCCTGAAGAGGGTGTCAGACGCGCTGATAACCTTGATGCTTGGTCTGACGTCCGCTTTTTAGACAATGACCAGTTGCGCAAACTCGCCGAGGAATGCGTCAGGCAGGTAAAACTGCGCGGTCCTTTCCTGAATTTCTCAGAATTCATCAACCGACGCTTGGCCGACAATCCTCTGGGAACCAGGGGTGCCCTGCAGTCCGCGATCGATTACGAGGACTATGACGCGGAAGTTAAGAACATCTCCATCAACCGCGACAAGGGATCAATCAACTACGATTTCAAGGACCCCAGCTTCATGCTGGAGAAATCGCACCTCGGAACTACTTCGTTTGCTACTCCTGACGCCGCAGTTGGCTCCCGCTATGCCGGCATTCCTGGATACGTGATCCAGTCGGACCTGCTCAAGCCCATCGCGAACACCCTTGCCGTGCGAGACGACACCTTCCGCATCCGCGCCTACGGCGACTCTCGGGACAAAAACGGCAATATCGTGGCACGCGCCTGGTGCGAGGCCATTGTGCAGCGCCTACCGGAATACCAAGATCCTACCAATGAGTCCGAAGTGCCCGCACGCAAAATGGATACCAACGGCACCTTCAGTGACAATACCGGTCCTTCCGGTCTTTCCGCTACCAACCGCCTCTTTGGCAGAAAGTTTCAAATCGAGAGTTTCCGTTGGTTGAGCAGTTCCGAAATTTAATAAGCTTATCTTTTACTGTCCCTATCATCATGAGAAAAGCCCTTTGCGCGATTTTTCTATTGTTCGCCAGTATTTTGCCACTGGCTTCCCAGACCGATGCTGCTGCGGAGAAACGCGCGGGTGCGGGGCGCTCCGCTTGGTTCGCCTGCACATCCCAACCGGAAGGCATGGAGAACCCGGTGAAGCTCATGAGCGGCAAGGAAATCACCCAACTCGAACTGCCCAAGTTCATGGCGAGTGATCCGGTGAAAATCCCTGCCGATGGCGTTCTGCGCATCGTCCGTGAAGTGCCTGATCCTGCAAATCCAGGCAGAATGAGGTATCTCGTCTTGGCGGAGGCGAAAATTCCGGAAAACATTTGCGAGGCTTTGATCATCCTGGGACCACTGCCACAGCCCAAGGGCGATCTGGTTTTCCAAGCCCATGTTCAGGATCTGGCAAAATTCAAGAGTGGTGACCGACTTTACATCAACTTGAGCGACACCAACATCGGCGTTAAAATCGGCGAGATCTCGATAGCTGTTCCCGCGAAACAGTCGAACATCTACAGCTTGCCAAATTTGGTGGAACCCGTCAGCAAGCCCATCCGTTATCAATACCACCATCCCGAGGAAAAGAAGTGGAAAACCTTCGGTTCTTCAGTGGTTGCGGTGATACCCACCCGTCGTGAAATCTGCGTCTTCAATAATGGGACCGGTCTCGGAAGAATCGAAAGGCACGGGATTCTTTTTCCTGTGCGAGCACCGAACCCGTGAGGGCAATCACGGCAGCACGTCCTCTTTTTCCGGCCTCGCTGGCGGTTTCAGGAATGTCGGGTCAGCTTTAAAATGAGGCGTGAATACTCGGGTTGTCCACGAGATTCCGCTGCGCGATGAGTGTTACTCCGCAGCGAAAATTTCTTGCGTGCAGACTTTTGAGGAGTGATTACTATGCACATGCAGTCGATGTCGTTTGGATCAGCCGCCTGCAAACTCCGCAGCATCCGACGGCTCAAAACCCAATGAAACCCTCAGTCCAGCGCCACCACCTTCCCGCCTAGCGGGCGAACAAGGGCTTCGCCCTGATCGTCACGCTTTCCCTGATGATTTTGCTCACCGTCATCGCGGTAGGATTACTCAGCCTCTCGGCGGTGTCTTTGCGCAGCAGTTCGCAGGGAATCGCGCAATCGGAAGCGAAGCTTGCAGAACTATGACAGTTATGAAGTCAGGCCACCATACGCACCGGCTTGCCGCTGCGGGCCTTGAGCCAGTTGGCCGGGGTGAGGGTGATGGCGTCTTTGGCCTGCAGCCCGGGCAGGCTGGTGAGCACGTCGGTGAGATATTCCTTTGGATTGATTCCCAGCCGGCGGCAGTTTTCCACGATGGTGTAGAGGATGGCGCATTTCTGACCGGACATCTCGTTGCCGATGAACAACCAGTTTTTGGCACCGAGCTTGGTCGGGCGGATCGCGTTTTCCACAAGGTTGTTCCAGATTTCCACCCGGCCGTCGCCAAGATAGGTTTCGAGGTTGGGCCATTGGTTGATGGCGTAGCGGATGGCTTTGCCGAGTTTGCTCTTGGGCAGGATGGAGGTCCGCAGCGCGAGGGTGTCGATGGCTTTCTTGAGCCGCCGGTGAATCATGCGGCTTTCGGCGGCGCGCACGGCCTGGCGCAGGGCGGGGCCGGCTTGGGTTTCGCGCAAGCGTTTCTCGATGTGATAGAGGTGGGCGAGCTGGCGCAGGATCCAGGCGACGAGTCGCGGGGATTGCTCGGTGGCTTCGAAAAATTTCCGCCGCACGTGGGAGTGGCAGCCCATGAGTTTGATCCAGTCCTTGTCCTTGGCCCAGGAGGGATAGACGATGTAGCCGTCGCACTGGATGATGCAGGAGGGGGAGGATTTTGGGATCGATGGGTTCTTCTCCTTCCGTGGTCCCGGTGGGCTCGGTTTTTTCAAAGAGTCCGGTCATGCCTGCGGCATCGCGTCCGTCGTGCCAGTGGTAGAAGACGGTTCCACCGGGAATGTTAGACGTCCAGAGGTAGCCGGTTTGCGCTTTGCCGCTGCCGGGTTGGAGGTAGTGGATGGGGGTTTCGTCGAGCTGCCGGTAAAGCGCGCGCCAGTGTTCATACTGGATTTCTCGATAGATGATGGAGAGCCAGTCGGAGGCGAGAAGGCTCCAGTCGCAGAGGGTCTTGCGGGAGATGTTCACTCCCATGCGGGCGAACATTTCGGCCTGTCGATAGTAGGGCAAGTGGCAGACGAAGCGGTTGTCGATGACTTCGGCGATGAGGCCGGGGGTGGCGATGCAGCCGTCTTGCAGGGAGGGCGGCAGCGGGGTGATGAAGGGGACGGCGGTGGGGTCGTCCTTGAGGAAGAATTTGCCGCGCACGAGCTGGATGCGGATGAATTCGGCGGGCTTGAAGTGGAGTTGCTCGCGCACTTCTTCGCCGATGCGGCGGAATTTTTCGGGATTGAGCAGGACTTCGGGCGGATCGAGTTCTTCGCGGACGATGGGAAGGTGCTCGGGGATGCGGGGGGCGCGGGTCTTTTTGGCGGCCTTTTTGTGAGCGGGGATTTCAGCCGCCGGTCCTGGGTCTGCGGGATCGGCGGCGGTGGCTTTTTTTGCAAGGTCGCCTCCGAGCATGAGTTCGAGCTGGGCGGGATCGAGCTTCTCGCTGGATTTGCCGAAGATGCGGCGGCAGAGCGCGTCGATGGTCTGCTTCAAGACGACGATCTCGGCGGCCTGGCGGGCGATGACTTGATCGCGCTGGGCGACCTGGTCTAGCAGGTTCTGAATTTCCTCTCCGCTCCTTACTATAAACATAGTATCAGAAGGCGTGCCAGCATGTCATGTTGCTGATGGTATTTTTCACCCGATCTGATACCATGGTCGCTGGCAGCCGTCGCGCATGTCGATGCCGTCTAGCAGGAGTGCGAGGGCGGTGGAGTTGAGGCGGAGTTTGCCGTCTTTGACATCGGATGGTGTGGGCCATGAAAAGGTGCCTTTTTCTAATCGCTTTGCGAGAACCCAAAGGCCGCTGCCATCCCAATAGAGGATCTTGAGCACAGTGCGGCGTTTGTTGGTGAAGGCATAGATGGAGCCGCTTTTGGGATCTTCCATCAGCCGGGTGCTCACTGCGTCATGCAGGCCGTTGAAGCTGCGGCGCATGTCGCAGGGCTCCACCGCCACGAATACTTTCAAACTGCCAGAGAAGCTCAGCATGGTCTTGCTTGTTCGAGTTGGCGGATGAGCGCGGCGGCAAGCGCGATGTGGCTGGCGGAGGTGATGGAAAGCCTGGCTCCACCCGGGAGGAAGATTTCCATGGCTTCGTCGGCAGCCGGATTCATGCCCGCCTCGATCATGGCCGGAACCAGTGAAAAGAAGCCAGTAGGCGGGGAATCCGGTTTTGAAAATGTGGACGATTGTTTGTCCTTCTTGATCCAGGAAACCAAGGTCTGATAGTTTACGCCGTGATGTGTCGCGAAGCGCGGGGCGCTCAAACCACTGGCCCGGTAGGCATCGACCATGGTTTTCTTCTGCTCCGGAGTGTAGCGCAGGCGACCGATCTGATCGGTTTTTAAAACGGATTCATTCATAGGTGTCATAGATTGGAGAACTATGACGCCTATGAAATGCGGCAGCCAGAATCTTCAAGCGGCGCTACGGACCCCGCTTACCCTGCCTTTCCTGATGTGCCATCCGCAACACGATCCGCGAGACCATCCCCACGCTCGAAGCTCCCTAACCCGAATCACACGACGGATCGTCGCGGCACCGGCCCGATGGTCCCGCCCTCGACAAATTTCGACTCTGTTCCGCTTTTTACACGGTCGTTCTTACCTTGCGCTACTTTCTTTGCCCAACGCACGATATGGCTCACCACTGAACGGTAGTCCCATTCGATGTGGGAGGGGATGGGGTTGCACCAGGCGAAACTCGGATCACTGTCCGCCACCACCAGCGAAACATCCCGGGGCGCGATGATGCCCCGGTCGGCGAGATGGTAGCGCACGGCGGCAAAGAGCTGGGCCTCCTGAAAGATCAATGCCGTTGGCGGGCTAAAGCGGAATAGTTTGTCGAGCAGGCGACTCAATCCCTCCCGGCTTTCCTCCCAGTCCGGGAGGTTGTAATCGCCAGTGGTGATCCCTGCTGCCTCGAGTTCATCCATGAACCCCTGCTCCGGGCGCGACAAATTCGGCTTGCGGCGTTCCTCGCGGGCCAGCCTCACAATCCGCTTGTGTCCGAGCTCGATCAAGCGCCGGACGGCCGCGATCATGCCGGGAATCATGATCGTATAAGCTGTGGCGATCGGCAGTTCTTTATGCCTGCCATACATCGCGATCGCGGGAGTCGCTTGGCCCGCGAACCATTCGAGGATTTCCCGTGAAGCGGCGCTCACAACCCAGGCATCCGCCGGATTCCGTTTCACATGGCGGGCCACCCGTTCGACATCCATGCCCAGGTCTTTGAGGGATTTTCCCTCAAAGACGGCGTCGATTCCCGCCTCCAGGAGCTGAGCCAAGAGGCTGGAGTTATCGATATCCCCGCGGGCTTGCTTCTCGTAAAGGAGAATCCTCACACGGATTCTCCGGGTTGTGTCGCCTTCCCGGCTCATCACGATCCGCCTCCACTTCCCTTGTCCATGGGATATCAGCACGCCTTCTTCCTCAAGCTGCGCCATCGCCGCCCTCACCGTGCCCCGCCCTACCTGAAGGTGCGTCATCAGCCAACCCTCGCCGGGCATTCTCTCCGTCCACTTCCCGGCCCGGATCTCCTCTTTCAGGTAATCCGCCAACTGCCCGGTTGCCGATCGGATACGCAGACTTCTCATGCGGGAAGCATGGATAAATCGGGAGTAGTTGTCAATTGAAAATTGTTTCGCAAAAGGGCGGGAGCGGTGAAATTGATGCAACCGATGCACGGCTTCTCCCATCTCTCACGCCTCCATCCCCATCCAAATGCCCCGTTCCCTAGCAGTTCGTTTTGTCGCGTATCGGGTTACGTTAGAGGATGTCACTGCCGGATAATCGGCTTACATGAACGTGCCGTGCATCTACATTATCATTGCCAGATGAGTTCCTTGAGGCGCAGCAAGGTCGCATTTTCATCCGCCCGAGGCTTCGCCCTGGTCGTCACGCTCTCGCTGATGGTGCTGCTGACCATCGTGGCGGTTGGTTTGCTCAGCCTCTCGGCCATCTCCATCCGCAGCGCCACGCAGGGCTCCGCCCAGGCGCAGGCCCAGGCCAACGCCCGGCTGGCCCTCATGATGGCGCTCGGTGAGCTTCAGAAGGAAATGGGGCCCGACATGCGCGTGAGCGCGGAATCCGCGTTGTTGGATACCGACAAGGATACCGAGACCATCGAGGGCGTGAACCAGTCACGCTGGCTCGGCAGCTACGACTCCTGGGGAAACTGGCTCAACGCGACTTACAAACGTCCCAATGCCGATGGAACCGTCACTACCGCCACCCCTACCGACCCCGAGATTGGCAGCACCTACACCCCAGGGCGCGAAAAGATGTTCCGCCGCTGGCTGCTCTCCATGCCTGCCGGGGACGAAATCAAAATCAACGTTCCAGATCCTGTCACTGAATGGATTGATCCTATTACTAAAAAACCCAACTACGTTGAATTAGTAGATAAAGGGAGCTTGGGCGATAACGCTCCCGACGACCAGATCACCCGCGCCTACCTCACGAATGTCGTCAATAATAACGTCACAACCGGCAAATACGCCTGGTGGATCGGTGGAGAAAATCACAAGGCCCGCATCGATAAGGCCAAGGAACCGCAGCGCGAGTCATACACCGCCTCAGAACGGGAGACGTCTCAGGGTGACACTGCGGAAGTCGGCGTGGGGGCTTTGGATGGCTTTGAGGCTCTTGATAATGACAAGACGCTCGGGGACAAACTGCTCACCACTCAGAGCCTGCGCCCGGCCGGCATTGCGGAGGACAAGGTCAAGGAACACTTTTTCGACCTCACCGCACAGAGCCGTGGGGTGCTGGCCAGCGTCCGCACCGGCCATCTCAAGAAAGACCTGAGCCTGCTTTTCGAAAAAGGCAAATCAACCCTGCCTCCACTCTACAGCTTCAGCTCCACCGATGTCCGTGAACCCTCGATTCGACCGATGAGTTCTGAAATCGAAGGCAAACCCGTGCTTAAAGACTCCTCCGGCAAAGCCTCTCGCCATTTCGCCTCATGGACACGCATGAGGCACTTCTACCGAATGTACCGGCAGGACAGCGATGCTGAAGCAAAGAGCGCTGCAGATGGTGGAACGGATGGCGGCCCTGGACTTAGTTGGTCGGGTTCCAAACCATCGGCTGACTGTAACGTCAGCATCAATTGGGCACAATGGGGAGCAAAAGACACCTATCTCCGGTTCCCAGTTCTCACGAGTGTCACTTACATCCTCAGTCTAAAAACTGCGCCGAGTAGTAGTGGAAGTATCGAACTCTATACCGTTACTACACCTGTCTATGTGTATTGGAATCCATACAATGTCGAGTTGCGCGTCCCAGACAAAAAATTGGGAAATAACAGTTCTCTGATTGAGGCGACTCCTCTGAATGGTCAGCTTTATTTGAATGGTATACGCCAAGGCAGCCCAGGGCTTTTGGCTTTATCTCAGGGTAACACAGGCATTACTTCTGGCAGCGGGGGAGAAATCATCTTTAAACCGGGGCAGTTAAGGATTTTTTGCTCCAAAGTAACAGATCCCGTTGCTGTCAGCGGTGTAATGTTTGCCAGTCCTGAATTCGACCCTCTTTCTTACGGAGGAGTGTCAGATAATCGGACTAGCTGGGTCTCCACTCCCGAAGCACAAAAGCCCGGGCTTGAAATCACCTTCACCTCTCAAGCGCGGGATGGTGTGAACTCGTTGTTCAATTCGCGTTATGGCAACACCCCTGGTTCTTTCGTCAATAGAGGATTCTGGTCTCCCACTGCTGATCCCTCTTTCAGCGCGCAACGAATTATTTTACCATTTACGCAACACGTCGATTGGTTCAACACCTTGCCAGAACAGAATCTTGCTCAAATCAATAGCCAAACACGTTGGGTATTTGACGGCTCACTTCTCCCTGTCGGATACCTTCAATTGGCGATGAAGAGTAACTATACACACACCTACGGCACCATTGGCTGGGCAAAGGATTGGCGTTGCCGCAATTGGATACAAGCTCCACCCTTTTACTTGGGAAAAGGCCTATACATGTCGGAAGATCCCACGATCGGGCACACTCAAAGAATCGATTGTCCAGTTGAGATGAGATTTGGCCCCTTGGCATCCATTGGAAAAAGACCTGATGACATCATTGAATCTGATGGAGTTAACGCGATTCTATCTCCTAATGAGCGAATTAGTGCCATTCCCAGCCTAGAACTTCCTTCCGTCCCCATTGCCAGCTTGGCTGGCTTTTCAGGAATGCGGATCGATCCCGGCTGGTTTGATGTGGCCAATCCCAAAGTTGTGGACAGTCCCGATCTGGATTGGAATGTTGGCCTTACCTCGCCGTCGAATAAAAACACAAGCGGCAACTCCATGTACAACGCCCAGTCGAAAGCCATGGCCTACCAAAGCGGCGTCACGGGTCCAGGCATCGGTAATTCATTCCTTCATCCGATGATTCCACGCAATGACGTTTATAATCGATTGGATAATTCTAAAAGCATGGAGCCGTTGAACATGTACAACCTCGCAGAAGGCTACAAAAACCCGCCTACCGACACCCAGGCCTACCGCGACTACTGGGACCACGTGCTGTTGCTAAACGACGCGCTGTGGGATGACTACTTCGTATCATCCCTGGCAGATCAGACGCGCCCTGGGGCATCTGTAAACACAAGTCTTGATGACAATTTGGATAAACTCACCGATCCTGAGAAAGGGGAACTCGCAAACGCACGCTATATGCCTTACCTGAATGGTCGAACGGAACAAGACGTGAAGGCCGCGCTGAAAGACACTGAGGGGTATCTCAAGGCGGCGAAGTATTTGATGGTGGACGGGATGTTCAACGTCAACAGCACCTCAGTGGCCGCATGGCACGCGCTCTTCGCCGGTATCCGCGAGCGCAAGGTCGTTTATCGCG
>JAIFNK010000107.1 GCA_020047775.1 Akkermansia sp.
AGCAGGATGAATTTTTTGTCGGCGGTGAAGAGTTTGAGGAGGCCTTTGCCGATTTCCAAGGAACGGGAGATGGACGAGCTGAGTTCTGAGGGTTGGGCTTGGCGGTTGGAAACCGCCGCCACGACGACGTCGATGTCGTGCTCCTTGAAGCGTTCGAGGCGGGTGAAGCCCTCGGCGTCCTTGAATTGTTTGTCCACGAGCAGGCGGGTGAAACCTTGTTTGAGCGCCCACTCGGCGATCTCGTTGTGATAGCCCTTTTTGCCGCGGATGATCGGGGCTAACATGGTGACGGGGCCTTTTTTGAGATGACCGCGGATGGTGTTCTCGATGGCGGACAGGGATTGTTTTTCCACCGGGACCTGGCAGTCCGGGCAGTAGAGGGTGCCGAGTTTGGAATAGAGCAGGCGGATGAAATTCCACAGCTCGGTGACGGTGGCGACGGTGGATTTCCCGCCGCCCCGGGAGACGCGCTGCTCGATGGCGACGGTGGGCGGGAGGCCCTGGAGTTGGTCGATCTCGGGTTTTTCCAACTGCTCGGCGAACTGCCGGGCGTAGGCGGACATGGAGTCGAGGAAGCGGCGCTGGCCCTCGGCGAAGAGGATGTCGAAGGCGAGGGTGGACTTGCCGGAACCGGATAGGCCGGAGATGACGACGAGCTGGTCGCGCGGGATGTCGAGGGAGATGTTTTTGAGGTTGTGGTGGCGGGCACCGCGGAGGGTGATGGAGTTGGGAGAGAGTTGAGGGTTGAGGGTTGGGGGTTGATAGGAAGAGGAAGAGCCGGCTGAAGCCAGCGCTCCTTTGAGGAAACGGGCGGTGGGGGTGTCGAGTTTGGCGACGGTTTCGGGCGGGCCCTGGGCGACTAACTGGCCGCCGTGTTTGCCGGCTTCGGGGCCGAGGTCGAGAATCCAGTCGGCGGACTTGATGACGTCGAGGTTGTGCTCGATGACGAGCAGGGAGTGGCCGGAATCGACTAACTTTTGGAAGACGGACAGGAGGTTCTCGATGTCGGAGAAGTGGAGGCCGGTGGTGGGTTCGTCGAGGATGAGCAATTTACGATTGGAGATTGACGATTGAAGATTGGAAGAAAGGAGCTGGCAGAGTTTGAGGCGCTGGGCCTCGCCGCCGGAGAGGGTGTTGAGGGGCTGGCCGAGTTTGAGGTAACCGAGGCCGACTTCGACGAGGGGGGAGAGGAGTTTGATGATTTGGGCGTGACGCTTGGCGTGGGCTGGAGGGAGCTGGGATTTTGAAGAAACAGGCAAGATGCCTGTGCCCCCTTCATAAAAGGCGACGGCATCCACTACGGTGAGATCGAGGATGTCGTAGATCGATTTTCCGAGGTAGTGGAAATCGAGGGTGGAGGATTTGTAGCGTTTTCCGTTGCAGTCGGGGCAGGTGACGTAGAGGTCGGAGAGGAATTGCATTTCGACTTTTTCGAAACCATTTCCAGCACACCGATCACACCGACCGGCACCGGAGTTGAAGGAGAAGAAGCCGGTGGTTAGTTCGCGGGCCTTGGCCTCGGGAGTGCAGGCGAAGAGCTGGCGGATGGGATCGAAGGCTCCTAGGAAAACGGCGGGCGTCGAGCGCGGGGTGCGGGCGACGGCGGTTTGATCGACAAGCTCGACACCGGAGAGGTGTTGGGAGCCTTTGAGCTCCTTGATGGGTGCGGCGTCGCCTTCGGCTTCCTGGCCTAACTTGCGGGCGAGGTTGAGGTAGAGAACGTCGTGGGCGAAGGTGGATTTCCCGGAGCCGGACACGCCGGTGAGCACGGTGAAGAGGCCGAGCGGGAGATCGACGTCGAGTTTTTTGAGATTGTGACGGGTGGCTCCGCGGATGGAGAGGAGTTGCTTGCCGGGCTTGCGGCGGGTGGTTGGGATGGCGATGGATTTTTCTCCGATGAGCCAGGGGAGAGTGCCGTGGATGGGAGATTGATCGACGATTGAGGATTTTTGATTTTTGATTTTTGATTTGGTGGAAGCCGGCGTTCCGCCGGGGCTGCCTTGATAGATGAGGGTGCCGCCGAAGGAGCCGGCACCGGGGCCGAGGTCGACGAGGTGGTCGGCGGCGAGCATGACGGTTTGCTCGTGCTCGACGACGACGAGGGTGTTGCCCTTGTCGCGGAGGCCGTGCATGACGCCGACGAGGCGGTCGATGTCGCGCGGATGGAGGCCAACGGTGGGCTCGTCGAGAACAAAAAGGGTGCCGGTGAGCGCGGCACCGAGGCAGGTGGTGAGATTCACCCGCTCGACCTCGCCGCCGGAGAGAGTGCGGGTGGTGCGGTCGAGGGTGAGGTAACCGAGGCCGACCTGGTCGAGGTAGCTGAGCCTTGACTCGATTTCCGTGATGACGAGATCCAAGGTGGGATCTGAAGGACGGCTGGATATTTCATATTTGAGATATGAAATGAATGGGAGGAGTTCGGCGATCGGGAGGGCCCACAGATCGGGCAGGGTTTTGCCGCTGACTTTGAAGCAGAGGGACTCGGGTTGGAGGCGCTTGCCACGGCAGGCGGAGCAGGTGGTGTAGGAGCGGTAGCGGGACAGGAAGACGCGGACGTGCATCTTGTAGGCCTTGGTTTCCATCCAGTCGAAGAAGCCCTTGACGCCATACCAGTCGCCGGATTGCCAGAGCGCTTCGAGCTCGTCCGGGGTGAGGTCTTCGGTTTTACGGTCGCCGTAGTAGATCCATTCCTGCTCATCTTCGGATAGGTCTTCGAACGGGCATTTGATGTCGATGTCGCGCTCTTTGCAGTTTTTAACGAGGTCGCGCTGGCATTCGTCGCCGCGCTCGCCTTGGAAGGGTTTGATGGCGCCTTGGGCGATGGAGAGGGATTTGTCGGGGACGGCTTTTTCGAGGTCGATGCCGATGATGCGGCCGAAGCCGCGGCATTTCGGGCAGGCGCCTAACGGGGAGTTGAAGGAGAAGAGGGCGGCGGTGGGTTTGCGGAGGGTGAAGCCGGTTTTGGAGTTGGTCCAGGTGGTGGAGAAAGCGCGGGAGGAACAGGCAGGAATGCCTGTGTCACTGACGGTGGCGTGGCCTTTGCCGAGGGTGAAGGCGGTTTCGAGGGCTTCGAGGAGGCGGGAGTGGTTTTCGGGCGTTAGGGTGAGGCGGTCCTGGACGATGGAGATTGAAGAACGAGTCTGGAGACTCGTGGTCCCGGGCTCGTCAGTGCGGATGATTTGGCCGTCGTGGACGATGCGGAGGTAGCCTTGCGCGTTGAGGAAGGGGAAGAGTTCGGCGGCTTGGGTGTCGGGCGGGACCGGGATGGGAAAGGTGACCAAGACGGGTTTTCCCGCGAGGTTTTCCGTGGCCCAGGCGGCGGCGGATTCGGGGGAGTCGGGCTGGATGGTTTCGCCGGTGTGAGGGTCATAGCCGATGGCGAGGCGGGCGAAGAGAAGCTTGAGGTAGTCGTTGATTTCCGTCAGGGTGCCGACGGTGGAGCGGGTGGTCCGGACATGGTTTTTCTGCTCGATGGCGATGGCGGGCGGGATGCCTTCGATGTGGTCGACGGCGGGCTTGTCCATGCGGTCGAAGAACTGCCGGACGTAGGGGGAAAACGTTTCGACATAGCGGCGCTGGCCCTCGGCGTAGAGGGTGTGGAAAGCGAGCGAGGACTTCCCGGAGCCTGATGGACCGGTGACGACGGTGAGTTTTCCAAGTGGGATATCGAGGTCGAAACCTTGCAGATTATGCTGGTGGCAGCCGCGGAGGAGGATGGCTGGCTGGGGGGGGCGGGGCGTGGATTTCTTATCAACCTTGGGCACGCCAGAGGGTAAGCAGGAAATACCGGGCCGCCAGTGGAAGTGTGTGGCGGGCGGTTTAAAAATACCGATCACTCACCGCCTGAGGAAGCTCCGCCCTATGGGTTTCCCATTATCAGCCCATGAAAATACTCGGGAGTTTCCTTGGTGAGCTCGATTTCATCTTCGATGAGCCGGATCGCGCCGGTATCATTGTCCGCCTTGAGTCGCTCGATTTGTTGTTTGAGGCCGAGAATATAAGTCGCGGAGAGCTGGGAGATCGCCTGACTGAGCTCGAAGTCGATGTTTTTCTGTTTTTCGGCTGCCTCCTTGTGGCAGATTTCGACTCCCATGATTTCCGTGATCTCGCCTTCCAGGGACTCAGGAACACGGCTGCCTTGGGCCTTTAGATCGTCCATCGATTGTTTGACCCGGGCCGCGCTCTCAACGCGATTGGTTGGGGATTTGGCGGCGCAGGCGATCAACGCCTTTTCAAAAGCCCACAAGTTGTCTTTCAAGCGGGTGTGATACTTGGCAATGGCCGGAGCAGCGCGATCGAGCATGATTTTGCGGGCGCGCTGGAGGAATCCGGGGACGTCGAATCTGGGAGGTTCGGGGGCCTTTTCGGTGCCGGGTGAGGGTTCCGTTACCGTGGGGCCTGGCACCGGAGTAGGTTCTGGAATCGTGACAGGGCCGGGTTCGGGCGATGGATCGGTTTTGGGGGTGCCTCCGACAGGCGGCTCCTGGATAATGACGAGCTTGGCAGATTGGTTTTTCCGAAAATGGTTGATAGCGTAAGCTGTGATCCCGATCGCCAGCAGAAACATCAGGATTCCTGGAAAACTGGAGGACTTTTTGCGGATGACTACACGGCCCGACTTGCGCGCCTCTGGCCGTTTTGGTCCCGCAGCTACACGAGGCTGCGACAGGGACTGGCCGATGACCTGCAAGTCTTTGGCTATCTCTTCGGCACTGGAGTAGCGGGTGGCGGGCAAGGGCTGGGTCGCTCGCTTGATGATGGCGTCGAAACGGATGTCACAGTGGGCAATGACCGAAGCAGGTCGTGGATCGTTGGCAGGAAGTTTGCCCGTCAACAATTCGTGTAGGAGCACTCCCACTGAAAAAATATCAGCGCGGTAGTCCACCGAGTGCGGAGCATCAACGACTTCGGGTGCCGTGTAGTGGGGCGTGCCGAAAATCTCCTCACCCTCTTCAATTTTCCGCTCGAAGGGACGGGCCAAGCCGAAATCACCAATTTTCGGCTGGGCGTTGAGATCGAGAAGCACGTTGGACGGCTTGATGTCGCGGTGGATGATCCCGTGTGCATGGGCATGAGCCAGGCCATGGCAAATGCCGGTGACCAGCCGGATCACTTCGCCGGGATCGATTGCCATACCGTCGGCCGAGTGGAAAATCGATTTTCCGGGCACGAACTCCATGATGATGTAGAGCATGCCATTCACCTCGCCGAAGTCGTAAACGCCGATGAGGTTCGGATGGTTCAGGCGGGCCATTGCCTTGGCCTCGGCTTCAAATCCGGCGCAGAAAGCGGCGTCGCTGCTGAGCTCCATCGGCAGGATTTTCAACGCAACCGTGCGGTCCAGGGACTTCTGGACGGCGCAGTAGACGGCCCCCATGCCGCCGGTGGCGATGAGACCTTGGATTTCATATCCTGGAAAAAGGGGGGCGAGATCAGCCGGATCCGGAGCTACGAAGGCTGTGTGTTCATTGGAGTCGCTCATGCAGAAATAAGGTCATTGGAAACAATCGGCACCGGAGGTTAAGCTTCACAAACGTTTGATTTCAAGAACAATGATCTGCGAGGCCGAAAACGAAGCTTGCGGGTTCGCTTGGAAGTCGGGATCAGATGGCGCACATGAATGAGGCTGAAGTGATGAAAACCTGCGGGGAACAGGGAATACGGCAAATGGTCGCTGCATTTTACGAAAAAATTTGGGACGATCCACTGATCGGTCCGATGTATCCCGAGGATGACCGGGCAGGCTCGGAGGAGCGGCTGGCGGAATTCCTTTTGTTCCGGTTGGGAGCATCGACCCGCTATTTGGAGACCCGTGGAAACCCGAGGCTGAGAATGCGCCACGTCACTTTTAAGATCGGCATCGCCGAGCGGGACCGCTGGCTGGAGTTGATGACCTGCGCCATGGTGGAAACGGGAATTCCTGCTGCCGCCCGGGAATTTCTCGATCCGTTTTTCGCCCAAGTCGCCGATTTCATGCGAAACCAGGGAGATGGCTGACGCCGCTGCGGGCATCACTCAACCGAGCTGCGGGTGATAGACCAGCCACTCCAAGTATTTGAATTTCATAAATTGTCAGGATTAAAGAACCACGAATTTTCGGTTGGCGGGTTTGGGTGACCCGGCACAGGGTCTCCCCGAAGCAATTCCAAGATGCCAGATCCCACTGAACCCGTCCTCATCGCCACTTTCGGCGCGGCACTAGGTATCTTCGTGCTCAGCGCCGTTTTCCAAAAGCTCGCGGCGAAAAACACGGCAAACCGCGACATCATGGAGCCCGTCAAGCCAGGGCCGCCCGTGGACACCGACTGGCCTTACCAAGGGCCGGCGGTCATCGAACCACCCGGACCACCACGCATCGGGAGGGTCGCAACCTGGTTCTACCGGCCGGTCGATTTACTGGGAGTCGGCTTGGTTTATCTTGTGTTTTTCGGCATGGCCGTGGCGTCCGCACGAGCTGCCGGGAAGGAGGGCTTGGTGGTGGACGCGGCGGGACTCGTCACGTCCATCGTATTTCAATTCACCATCGCAGGCATCGTGACTTTTTTCGTGATTGGCCGGATCCAGCCGGTGGATTGGCTGGGTCTCAAATGGCGGTCCTGGCCATCGGTTTTTCTAATCGCCCCTGCGGCCGTGGTCTCGGTATGGATCATGATCGGCGGGCTGCAAGTCGCCGGCTTCATGAACTGGATCGAATCCCTCGGCGTCGAGACCGTCCAAGACACGGTCAAGCTCCTGCAAAAATCCAACGACCCATGGATCCTGGGCCTGATGACATTCGCCGCAGTCGTTGCCGCCCCACTGTGCGAGGAAGTCGTTTTCCGCGGATATTTCTACGCCGCCGCCAAGAAATTCGCCGGGCCCTGGGCTGCCGCGCTTTGCTCGTCGCTCGTATTCGCCGCCGCCCATGGCAGCTTGACAGCTCTCCTGCCGCTTTTGATTTTCGGTGTCCTCCTCGTTTTGATCTATGAGAAAACCGGCTCGCTATGGGCGCCCGTCGCGGTTCATTGCTGTTTCAACGGCGCGACCGTGGTTACCCAGATGGTCGCGCGTTACTACAACCTCCCGTTGGAAATCTCCCCATGAAATCGGTCCGGGACATCGGGGAGGACGCCCTGATCCAGCGGCTGGTCGAACTGGTTCCAAGGAGCGGGGATCCCGCAGCCGGGCCTGGCGACGATTGCGCGGTGATCGATCAGGATCCCGCCTCCCCCACCCTGCTGCTGCTGAAAACGGACGCACTGGCCGCCCACATCCATTTCCTTCCGGACACCCCTGCCCAAGCCGTGGGCTGGAAGGCCGCCGCCCGCGTGGTGTCGGACTTCGCCGCGATGGGAGGCCAGCCGACCCATTTTCTCATCACGCTCGCCCTTCCACCGGAAACACCCGTCGCCTGGGTGGAAGACCTCTACCGGGGAATCGGGAATTGCCTGGAAAAACACGGCGGCTTGCTCGCGGGAGGAGAAACCTCAAGCGTCCCACCAGGCTCCGCAGCGGTGATTTCGATTGCCTCCACCGGCTGTGTCCGCCGTGAGCACCTCGTGCTCCGGTCCACGGCGCACGTCGGCGACATCTTGTTGGTCACCGGCCGCCTCGGCGGCTCCATTCAGGGGAAACACCTCGATTTCACGCCCCGCCTGCGGGAAGCCCGGTGGCTCGTTTCCAAATACAAACCGACCGCCATGATGGATCTTTCCGACGGTCTGGCAAAAGATCTTCCCCGCCTCGCCGCCGCTTCAGGATCCGGCTTCCTGATCGACCCGTCCGCACTGCCCGTCAACCCCGGCTGCACTCCTGCTCAAGCTCTCGGCGACGGCGAAGATTACGAATTACTGCTTGCCATCGCACCCGCCCGAATCGACGAACTGCTCGCGGCCTGGCCGGTGGAGTTTCCTGACCTTCCCCTCACCCGCATCGGCAGCCTGGTGGAAACTCACGCGGGACAATCCTTGACGGGAGGATGGGAACATTTTTCGTTTCCATGATGGAGCTTGCTATCAAATCGACTTGCAGCGCTTCGCCACGCCAGAGGTCAGCTCCCGGTTTGAAAGTCTCAGAACCGAGGCGGCGGAACAATAACAGATCAGTCCAAGCGACCCATCTCGCGGGCCACCAGCATCAACGTCTCGCGGACTCCCGGGGCGAATCCGCCATCGGTCTGCACGGCCAGTATCACGGATCCTTCCCGCACGAACTCGAGCGGCACGGAGCCGGAATAGAGTCTCAACCCGCCGCTGCCAAAGCCGAGGTTCGGCAGCAAGTTCTTCAGCCCCTCGATCACCGCCATATCCTGGGCACTCACCCGGGCGACGTTCCGCATGCCAGGAAGCGCCTTCGTGCGCTGGAGAATTTCCTCGACGTTCATTTCGCGGTCCACACCAAAAATCGCCCGCAGCTCCAGCTGGCGAATCGCAAAGGAATCCGACTGCGCCGCATCAAATGGATCCCGAGCCGCGGGTGGATTCTGAGCCGCCGGCGCAAAAGCGGTCGGGACTTGGATGGGGGCCGCCGGCGCTTCGGGTGCCGCCACAGGGGCAGGCTGGGCGAATGCCTGCACCGGCTCCGGGAAGGATTGCGGCGCGGAATGCATCGCAGGCTCCTGCCAATTTCCGAAAGCCGCGATTGCCGCTTGCGTCGATGGCGAAGGGCCGCCCGTAGGCTCGACGGAAAATGGGGACGCCGCCGGCGGCGGCGGAGTCAGTGAAAACGGTGAGGCCGCGACAGCCGGTGGAGCGGCCGAAGGAATCTCGAACGGCGCTGAGGAATAGCCCTTGGGGGGCGGTGCCTCAAAGCCATAACCCTCCGACGGCTCCGCCATCTGGAAGGGAGAATCGGATTTGCGACGGTCCGGCAATTTTGTCACCCGCCCGGCTTCCACCGCCTCT
>JAIFNK010000323.1 GCA_020047775.1 Akkermansia sp.
CCAGCGATCTACGAAAACCCCGGCCGCCAGGACCTCACCGCGGATGTGAATTTCACCGACCTCCAAAATTGGAGCCAGCCATGGGTCCGCGAACAGAAACTCACCGGCTTCGGCGAGTTTCTCCAAGGCTCGTCAGACTCCGGCGGCCTGGCGGATCCTCACGGCGCGGGCGGTGCCTTTCTCGTGCTGGATCAGAGGCGTTGAAGAAACTTCCGCGGAAAATCCCGGGATTCAGTTCCCGTCCCATCGGCGTGCACCCTCGCAGGAGAGGTAGGGGAAGAAGAGCCTCATGGATTGATGGATGCGTGCTAACTGCCAGAAGATTATTTCTCGAATGCCCCGACCATGGGTGGCTGGTTTGCTTGCAGAGGGTTTCCGAAAAAGTCGCGGCCGCCGTTGTTCCTGATGAAGATTCCCCGCGGGAACGTTTTGGCATCCGCCGGACGAAGTGCGTGGAGCGAGTCAAGCCCCGGCGAGGGTTTGACGGAGCCGGCCAAGTTCGGAGCCGGAGAAATCCCGGTCTTGGCAGGTAGCCCCTCGTGGCGGCCACAGAAGACGTTTTTTTCAAACACATTACCCACGCTGGGGCCGAAGTCATAGCTCGCCCGCCCGCCCTCCTCCACGATGAAAAGATTGTTGGAAAAACGCGAATCCGCCGCCCTGCCCTTGTCCCACTGGGTGAAAAGCAGCATCGGCAGATCCTGGTGCGGGGCGAGCACGACCGTGTTGTTATAGACATGCGTCCGGGTCGCACCGCCGCCGAAGTGGAACACGCGTGCCGAGTTGATGCCGTCATGCACGCTGATGTTATAACGGATGACCGTATCCTCATTGACCGCCTTGCCGGGAGAGCAGATGAGCATGAAGCCGCCCTCGTTCTGAAAACTGTAGTTGTATTGAAAGACGCTGCGACGGCACCAGTAGTCGGAATCATACCCCTGTCCGTCCTTGGTGCCAATGGTGCCGGAAACCTCGTTGAACTGGATGAGCGTGTCATCGCAGGCGAAGGGCCAGATTCCGGCGGCGGCCTCATCCTTGCCGCAGCGGGCACGGGCCTTCCTAACAACATTTCTTTCGATGATCCCGCCGTTGGTTCCCCAGAGCTTGATGCCATCGCCGCCGATGTCTTCGAGCGTGTTTCCCCGGATGACGACATTGACACTGCGGGCCTTGCCGGTTGCTTTCTGACAGATGCCGTTGCGATCCGTGCGCTCGACCCGGCATTGTTCGATGAGCAGGCCGTCGAAATGCGGATCGTTAGATCCTTTTACCTCGAAGAAGATCCCGCAGCCCTCGTGGGATTTCCGCAGGTCGCCATTCACGTCATGGACAAACAGCCGCCGCAGATAGACGCGCTGCATTTTGCCGGCGTCAGCGAGGATTCTGACGCCGGTGCGCCACGGTGCGGTCTTCGGACCGAGGTTGGTGACCTCGAGATCCGTCATTTCGACGAACGAGATGTTTTGCAGCAGAACGGTGTCCGGGTGTTTGCCCTCGCCGTCGATGCGGGGGAGCGGTCCGTCACCGTAGCGGCCGATGCGCACCCGGGAGGTGGAGTTTCCGCCGCCCTTGGGCTTGAGCTGGCCGGACCAGCGGCCGCCGGCTTTGAAGAGCAATTGGTCTCCGGGCTTCAGCACGGTGGCGTTGGCTTTTTCCAAACTGCGCCAGGCGTGGGCCGGGCTGAGACCGTCGGCCGAGTCAGAGCCGTTTTGCGGGTCCAAGTGATAGACATCCGCGCTTGCGGTGGCGAGACCAGCTGCGGCAACGAGCAGCAAGGTTGGTAAATTACTCATTCTGTGTGTCAGGCGTGGATGAAACGGGCGGAGGTCTGCGACGTGCGGCCGTGCATGATACGATACTTGAACCAGGTACAGCACTCTTTCGAGCGGTTTCGAAATCCTTGCGGCGGCGTCATTCCACATGGACGCCGTCATGCCGCGTCGCTCGTTGGCGCGGATCAGCGCTCCTGGATGAAAAAGCGGTAGAACCGGTTGGCCCCGCCGGCGGGTCCGCTGAAGGTGGCCTCGCCAGCGGGCTGGGCGATGCCGTGGTTCGCGGGAATATCCCACAGCGACCAGTGCGTCAGGTTCGCCGAGCTTTCCACCTGCACCGAGCGGTTTTCGGGGACATTCAATTTGAGAAAGAGGCTTGGGTCGATGACGCTCAATCCGGGCGTGGGGGTATTCATAAATCGGGCTGATCGGATTAAAGCCCGATGGTGGATTGCCCGATGGTCCCGCATGGAGACCCTCGCGATATCTCCATCCGTAATTGCCGCCCCGGGTGATTAGATTGATTTCCTCATCGAAGTCGTGCCCGACATCGGCCAGCCAGATTTCCCCCGTGACCTTGTCGATGGAGAACCGCCACGGGCTGCGCAGGCCCACGGCCCAGAACTCCGAGCGGACATAAGGCCGGTTTGCGGTGCTGATCGAACCGCCGTTGAACTTGCCATCCTAGCTGCCGCCGAGGCTGGTATGGACGAACGGGTTGTCGATCGGGATGCTGTAGCGGGCGAAGTAACGACCCGAGCCCTTGGGGATTTCATCACGGGGGATGGAGTTCGTGGTGCAGCCCGTGTAGGACGGATTCGGGTGGGCGTTCGGCTCGAGGTTGCCGGGTTTTTTATCCACATCGATGCGCAGCATGGCGCTGAAGAAATTCTGGTCGATGCGTTGGATATTTCCCAGGTCTTCATCAGTGTTAGCTTCGTCGCCGATGACCCAGTAAAGATAGCCATCCGGGCCGAAATGCAGATCGCTGCCATTATGGCCGTCGTGGCGATCCCGTTGCTCGATGAGGATGAGTTCCGAGCCGGGAGTTGCGACCGGCGCGGGCAGGCCGATCTGCGCGGGCGGCACCGTGAAACGCGAGACCCGTTGATACAAAACCGTGGGGTCTGATGCCTTGATGAGCATGTATGAAACGTAAAACGAACTGGGGATGGAACGCCATTCCCAGCAAGCCTGCCAACCCGGCGTCACCCGGCGGACTAACGAGGCAGACGGGATTTTCGAAGGTGAGACCCGGAAAGGCGGCGACGACCCGCACCGCGTTGACCGGAGGAGCGTCGGGCACGTTGAGCTGATCGTTAGAAATGCGCAGATTCCTCCGATGACCGTCGGGAAGGTCTGTGACAGAACGCCATTCGCCGCCAAGTCTCCCGCATTGAAGTTCACCATGTTGACGCCGTCAGTGACCTGATCGGGCACTTCGTCTTCGGAGGCGGCGGCGAGGTTGAACGCTTGCTCGAGGCCGACCATCTCGGAGGATGGGCGGAGGCTCCCGAAGCTGGCGCTTTCGACTATCGAACTCAGGAGCCGAGTATGGATCGGTAGAAGTCCAGAAGCCGGAGCATCATCTCCACCGGAATCGGAAGGAGACTGATTCGCTCTCGAACAATCTCTGGATTGAGTTGCCCAGACGAGTGAAGCTCTTGGATAAGCGCCAGGTCTTTGGGTCGACCGACGAGAAGTTTGACGGCGGCGAGGTCGTGAGGATCCAATGCGTGGGCTGCTTCGGTTTCCGGAACCGGGACCAGCCGCTCACGCCAGCTTGTCGGCAGGGTATCGAGAATCGAATCCCGGAGAATGTCCGCATGGTAGCCGTGGATGCGGAAATAAGCGCGGTTCTCACCCAACGCCTCATCGAGCATCACGGCGGTGAGTTCGTCAAAGGGATCCGGGCAAAGATCGGCATCGTAGGTGGATGCCAGCGGGCCTTGAGGGTCGCCAAGTTCTGGAAAAGAAGCCAGCAGCGAAGCGGAGCCGAGAACCAGCAGCGGAACCTCCTCGGCAAGCGCGTGGGCGGAACGGATGAGGTGTTGGAGGGCGGCCAGGTTCATTCCGGTGAATTGAGGCAGGGCAGGCCGGCGAATGGCGAGCAGGATTTAATTCGCTCGCTGTCGTGGTTCGGCGCAGCGAGGAAGGCGACGAGGTCTTGGAATCCTTCCGGCGAATTTTGCGCCGCATGGATCCGGTCACGCCACTCAAGCAACGGCGCAGGGTGGACCCGGCCGAGAGCCAGCCAGCGGTCGATGTTGTCGAGCGCGATGGAAAGGTCGGCGGGGTGCTCCACGATGTGCCCGGCAATACGCTTCCAGCGGAGTACGCGATCCTCGCGGCGGAAATGGTGGTCGTCGCTTGTTAAATTTGAGGCATTTCCCATGACTGAGTGTTTCGACTTCCGGGTGTAAGATGACTCTGGTCCCGCTGTTTGGCCAGCCATTCGTAAGGCTTGGATTCGTGGCGGGCGGTGATCGCCGCGACCCGCAAAAAAGCCGGACGGGGCGAACCCGTCCGGCTTGTTGGTAAAATCCCCCGGGGCGGCGGCCTCAGGCCGGCGGCGGGGGAGTGAGGGAAACTGGCCGAAGATTTGTGAGTCAATTGATCACATTGCCAAGCTTGCAATCTCGGTGGGGCATGATTGTGATGGTGGGAAACACAAAAGTTGTTTTTGACGATGAATACCATGGGACGGTTATGGATAGAAACGGGATCGCTTTTCGTGGGCGGGTTGATTTCATGGCTGCCGTTTCCCGCCGGGGCGGCTCCACACTTGATTGCGGATGTGAATCAGAGGCAGGAGACGATCGGTGTGGATCCTTCAGAGATGGTGTCTGTGGGCGGGCGGGTGTTTTTCACGGGTTATGATCGGGTCCACGGACGGGAACTCTGGGTGACGGACGGCACGGAAGCCGGGACGAGGATGATGAAGGATATACGGGTCGGCCAGCAGAGCTCCTGGCCCTCCAAGCTGCGGGTGGTAGGGACGCGGGTATTCTTTTTTGCCGACGACGGGGAGCATGGGCTCACACTCTGGAGCAGCGATGGGGAAAATTCCGTGATGGCAGGCGGCCCGAGCTTGGGTAGTTACGTTTACTTGGACGGGCCGCCGATTGCTGCCGGAGGGCTGCTTTATTTCGCCGTTTCGAATTCTCCAAATTACCCCCATGAACGGAGCCTGTGGCGGAGCAATGGCACGGCGGGCGGCACATGGCTGCTGAATCCAGCCGAACGAGATGGCCAATTTTTTTTCCAGCAGCCCTTCAGATACTCGAATTTTCTCACCGAAATGGATGGGGGTTTGTTCTTCGCAAATTCGGGGCGTGAATTGTGGCGTTCTTTTGGGATGCGGGCGGAGACCGTGAAATTGGCAGACCTTGGGACCGGGACTCAAATCACTGCGATGGCTGGGGAAAACGGTCGGTTATGGTTCACGCTCAGTCGTGGGGCTGCCAAGGAGCTGTGGTCGTGGTTCGGTGGCGTTGCCGCGATGGTCGCTACAATTCCAGACGGTGCGTTGGTCGGAGGCGAAATGACGGTCCGTGAAGGCCGGGTGTTTTTCGTCGCGAGCAGCCCGGAGGCGGGAGCCGAACTGTGGACCAGCGATGGAGTGGTGACCCGGCGGATCAGCGACATCCGCACTGGAACGCAATCATCGTATCCGTGGGAGCTGACTTGGTGCGGGACCACGCTCTATTTTACGGCGGATGACGGAATCACCGGTCGAGGCTTGTGGGCAAGTGACGGCGAACAAACATGGCCGGTGAAAACCTGGCCGGACGGGGCCGCTCCTTCAAAGCTCGTGACCAGTGCCGGGGTGTTGTTTTTCGCGCGGAATGTAGCAGGGTGGGTGCTGTGGCGGAGTGATGGCACCGAAACCGGAACTGTGCCCGTCAAGCAGATGACCACACCTCAAACCACCAGCGGGGAGCAAGGCCTGATGGCGGCCGGAGGGACTCTCTTTTTCAAGGGAAATGACGGGCTGACAGGCGATGAGCTATGGTCAAGCGATGGCACTCCGGACGGGACCGGAATGCTGCGGGATCTCAAGGGAACGATTGACGGGCTGGTAGGGATCAGCCCGGGGGGCGTGGCGGCATGGGGAAACGAGCTGGTCTTCTGCGGCGATGACGGCATTTCGGGTGAGGAACCCTGGCGGAGCAACGGAACTGCGGCGGGAACTCAAATCCTGATGGACGTCCATCCGGGTCCGTCGGATTCCACACCGGCACGATTCGCAGCGGCTGGTGGAAAGCTTTTTTTTTGAAGCATACGACGGCGTGCATGGCAGGGAACTCTGGCGGGATAGCACAGGTGGAGCGACGATGGTCCGCGATTTCCAACCGGGCAGCGGTTCGTCATATTTGAGCGAGCTAACTGTATTCGGCGGACGAGTGGCGTTCACCGCGCAAGATGAAACAGAAACGGGGCTGTGGATCGCGGATGGCGATAGCGCGACGAAAATCAGGGGGGCCGCGAGTAATCAAATCACAATGTTGGGCGACGGGTTGCTTTTTGCCGCTGCGGATGTCGGGTACAATCAGGAAACCTGGTGGACGGATGGAGTGACGACCCGGTTGGTCAAGGATCTGATCCCCGGCCCTCAGGGATCGAGTCCATCGAATTTCACGAGGGTGGGAAATGAAGCCTATTTCGAATCCTCTGGTGTCGGAGGCTTCCGGCTGTGGCGGACGGACGGCACTGAGTCCGGGACCACGTTGGTGAACAGCTGGCAGGGGCCGGGCGCCGTCTATCCGATGGCGGCGGCGGGGAACCGGTTGTTTTTCTTTGAAGATAAAGGCAGTTCCGGACTGCGGCTTTGGACGGTGCGGAGCGGGCAGGCGGAATTGGTCCGGCAGATCGGCACCAGCGGGCCGGATCATTCATTCCCATATCCGGCAGACCCCTATGTGGAGACTTGCAACGGGCAGTTGTTTTTTGTGGCGAATGACGGGGTGCACGGAGCCGAGCTGTGGTGCAGCGACGGTACCTCGTCAGGCACGGTGATGGTAAAAGACATCGGGCCGGGCTCGATGGGATCCGCGCCGGTCAATCTGAGGACGGTGGGTGACAAAGTGTTTTTCCAAGCCAATGACGGAGTCAGCGGTGAGGAATTGTGGAGTACGGATGGAACGACGACCGGCACCCAACTGGCAGCGGATCTTGTTCCCGGCCCTGGTGGCTCAGCACCAAGCGATTTAGTATTGGCGGAGAACCGGTTGTTTTTCAGCGCAGTGACGCAAGAGACCGGGCGCGAACCCTACTTGCTGGATGTCAGCTCGCTCCTCGAAATCAATGCATGGACCGAAGCCGCCGGTCTCACCGGATTGGACGCGACGCTCCTGGCCGCTCCCCATGGTGATGGTGTAGTGAACCTACTTAAGTATGCCTTCGGCATCGACGGGGCATTTCCCTATCAAGGCGTCGCCGGGGGCGAGCCGGGGCATTTGCCTCGCGTTTCCGTGATCACCGACAGCGGCGGAACGACGCTCCAAGTGGCATACGCCCGCCGAGCCGGAAGCTCGCTGGTTTATACGGCTAAGCGATCAACTACTCTTGGGGATGGGTCCTTTGTGCCAATGGCGGGAGAGGAAGAGATCACCACGGACATCGACGGATGGGAACGCGTCGTGCGGTCGGAGCAGGTCGATGACGAGAGATGCTTCGGCGTTGTCGAAGTGACGATGCCGTAGGGTTCGACATCGAATATGGATGTCAGGGGCGAGATGACTCAAGTCCCGACACTTGGACAGCCATTCGTGAGCCACGGCTCGCGGCGACCGGTGATCGCCGCGACCCACAAAAAAGCCGGACGGGGCGAACCCGTCCGGCTTGTTGAATGAGACGCGTGGGCGAGACGCCCACGCTCCTTGAATTAGTCTTCCTGACCCGGGCTCCAGTCTTCGGAGGCGGCGGCGGCGAGGTTGAACGCTTGCTCGAGGCCGACCATCTCGGAGGATGGGCGGAGGCTCTCGAAGCTGGCGCTTTCCTTCTTCAACTGCTCGTCGGAGTAACCGACGGCCTTGATGGAAAGTCCGATGCGGCGCTCGACCTTGTCGACCTTGATGACGCGGGCTTCGATCTCTTCGCCGACCTTGATGACGTCCTTGACCTTCTCCACGTGGTCTTCGCTGAGTTGCGAGATGTGGATGAGGCCGTCGATATCACCTTCGAGGCTGATGAAGGCGCCGAACGACGCGATCTTGGCGACGGTGCCCTTGACGAGGTCGCCGACCTTGAAGCGGCTGTCGATGAGGGACCATGGATCGCCTTCGGTTTGTTTGATACCGAGGGAGACGCGTTGGTTGGCCTTGTCGATGGCGAGCACGATGGCTTCGACTTCGTCGTTCTTTTTGAGAACTTCGGACGGGTGGTTGATCTTGCGGGTCCAGGACATGTCCGAGACGTGGATCATGCCGTCGATGCCTTCTTCGAGCTCCACGAACGCACCGTAAGCGGTGAGGTTGCGGACCGGGCCCTTGATGGTGGCACCGACCGGGTAGCGGAGTTCGATTTCATCCCATGGGTTGGAATCGAGCTGACGCACACCGAGCGAGATTTTCTGCTCTTCGATGCTGATGCCGAGGACGACGGCCGAGATTTCCTGGCCGATTTCCAACACGTCGGACGGACGGGTGATGCGCTTGACCCAGCTGAGCTCGGAAACGTGCACGAGACCTTCGACGCCGCGCTCGATTTCGATGAATGCTCCGTAGGGAAGAAGTTTGGTGACGCGACCCTTGACGTTGTGACCGATCGGGTATTTCCGCTCGATGTCTTCCCAGGGGTTCTCGGACATTTGCTTGAGGCCGAGCGAAACGCGCTCTTTCTCGCGGTCCACGTCGAGGATGACGACATCCACGGACTGGCCGATGTGGAGCAGTTCGGAAGGATGGTTGATGCGGCCCCACGACATGTCGGTGATGTGGAGCAGGCCGTCCATGCCTGCGAGATCGACGAAGGCACCGAAGTCGGTGATGTTCTTGATCGCGCCGGTGACCTTGTCGCCGATTTTGACGGACTGCTTGATCGCGCCGGTGACCTTGTCGCCGATTTTGACGGACTGGAGGAAAACCTGGCGTTGCTCGGAGCGCTCGGCTTCGATGACTTCGCGGCGGGAAAGAACGATGTTCTTGCGCTCGTCGTTGACCTTGACGATTTTGAATTCGTAGACGTTGCCGACGTATTCGTTGAGATCCTTCGGTGGAATGATGTCCACTTGCGAACCGGGAAGGAAGGCTTCGACGCCGACGTTGACGGTGAGGCCGCCTTTGACGACTGCCTTGACCTTGCCGCGGACGAGACCGCCGTCTTGGAAGACTTTGACGATTTTTTCCCAGTTTTGTTTGTGGGCGGCCTTTTCTTTCGAGAGGACAACCATGCCCTCGTCGTTTTCAAGGCGCTCAAGGAGCACTTCGATTTCGTCGCCGATTTCGATTTCCTCATCCTCGAACTCGTTCGATGGGATGGCTCCTTCGGATTTGTAGCCGATGTCGACTAGGACAACTTGGGGACGGATTTCAAGAATCGTGCCCTTGACGATCGAACCTTCGCGGAATTCGCGGAATTTCGAATCGATCAGGTCGTTGAGTGCCTGGTTGGTGGGTTCCGCACATGCGTAAGCCATAATGGTATCTGGTTTGGGGTTGTGTTGTTGGTTTCGTTTCCTTCCTGCGATTGCCCCGGAGGATAAAACTGACAGACACCGGGGCGCCAACCGTCTGCCAGTAGAAAGAAAAACGGACGCCGAAACTACTGCCGGGAACGGCCATGGCAAGGCCAAACGCAGGTAAATTTCAGGATCCCGGGATCGGAACCAGGGACCAACACCCGGCACACTCACCTGCCCTTCAGCGACTCGAGAATCCCCTCGCACCCGTCTTCAAGCATCCGGATAACGTGGTCGAATCCACGCTGCCCCCCGTAGTAAGGATCCGGCACGCGGAGGTCGTCATGATGGCGGCAATAGCTGACGAACGGGCGGACCTTGCCATGCCGCGTGCCGGTTTCATCCAGTCGCAACACGTCGGACAAGTTCGACTCGTCCATGGTCACGATCAGGTCAAATGTTTCGAGATCCTCCAGCTGAATTTGGCGGGAACGTCCCGCGATGGTGAATCCCTTTTGCCGGAGCGACTCGGACATGCGTGAGTCGGGCGGTGCCCCCTGATGATGGCCGATGGTCCCCGCCGAATCGATTTCAAACTCGTCCACCCGCCCGGCGTCGGTGACCTGTTTACGGAAAATAATTTCGGCGGCAGGCGACCGGCAGATGTTTCCAAGGCAGACAAACAGCACGCGGTAGCGGGAATTCACGGGAAACATAACCTGTGTGGGAAGCAATTCGGATGAAACCGGCCATCTGGCAATTCAAAATTCAGCGGGGACGCAGGAGGAATTGTCATTCGTTTCAATAATTGCGCAACCATCTGGAAATTGGCGGGTTGGCGGGTTAGTCTATTCATCTTATGAAAACGCCTTGGGTATTCCCCCTTCTTACGTTGATCGTCGGCGCCGCCGGCGGCTATCTTTCCGGTAAAAATTCAGACGCATCCGGCAACACCACTGGAGTCGAGCAACCCTCGCAGCGCACCCGTTCCTCCTCGCGTTCGGAAGGCTCCGGATCGGAAACGGCCACGAAGAAAACCCGCGCCGCCGGCACCAGCACTGACCAGATCGCGCGCATGCCCGGCAATTCCACCCGGATTCAGGCACTCATGGACTTTTACGCGCGCCTCACTCCCGAGCAACTCGCGGAGGAAGCGACCAAGTTGGAAAACCTGCCGATGGGTGAGCGCATGATGGCCTCGTTCCTCCTCTTTGGACGTTGGGCGGAGGTCGAACCCACTGCGGCGATGGCGTTTTCCAACACCATGGGAATGGCGGGTGGATTTGTGCGTCCGACGATTCTTCAAAGCTGGGCAAGCGTGGATCCGGCCAATGCAGCGAAATACTACGCCTCCAATTCCCGCGAGTTCGCGATGATGGACATGATGGGCGGCGGCCGCGGCGGACCAAGAGGCGGCAACCAGGGAGCATCATCAATCATCGCCACCGAGTGGGCGCGCCAGGATCCTGCCGCGGCCCTCGCATGGGCCAGCTCACTCACGACCGGCAAGAATGAGGCGATGACCGCCGTCGTGGGGGAAGTCGCCAAGACGGATCCCCGCAAAGCGGCCGAGCTGATTTCCAAGATGGACCCCGGACAGCGTGCCGACAGCTACCGATCAGTGGCGGCCCAATATGGAGCACTTGATTTCGCCGAAGCCAAAACCTGGATCGGCACGCTGCCCGCCGACGAGCAGGAACGGGCCCTGGCTTCGGCCATCGGTGGTCTTTCCGGCAAGGATCCGTTCGAAGCGGCCAAGCAGGTCTCGGCGATGAAAGAAGGTGACTCCAAGGACCGCTTGGTCGGAGATGTGGTGAAGGATCTCGCCCGCAAAGACCCTCAGGCGGCTCAGGAT
>JAIFNK010000146.1 GCA_020047775.1 Akkermansia sp.
GCGACGAATCGCGTATTCGGCATCGACAACGGCTGCGGCTGCGGTGGCGGCTTCCCGGCGCGCGCTGCGTTTTCCTCCCAGTTCCACCAATTGGATGATCGAAGCGGTGAAGATCGCGGAGTCACCGCCCTTGAACTCACGGGATCCGCCAAAATCCTCGGCTTCAATCGCCAACGCTGGATTGTTAGGCAGACTGGCGGCCAGGATGCGCGCGTCAGACACGCGCTTTTGTAGCGGAAAGGCCGCCATCTCGGGGTGGTATTGCAATGAATACGCACTGGCCATCGGCAAGGTGACCGGACCACTGATCGGGACCGGTGACGCGGTGGTTTCGGAATGGCTGGCGGTGTCCGTTTTCTCCACGAGGGAGGGAGCGGCACAGCTTGCGGAAAAACCGAGCAAAACCGTAGCAAATGTTTTGAAAACGCCATGAGGACTGAGCGGATTTTGAATCGGGAATTTCATGCGAAATGGAGGTGAATCGTCAAAATGGCTGTGAATGGAGTTGCATCGACATCCAATGAACACAAGATGAATCCCATCCCTGCGGCAGGATTACAGAACTGTAATAATTCCCCCTCTCTTTCACGGGATGCCGAACTTCGGGCACTGACTCATGAAGCGGTGCGGATTACGATAGATCAGCGCATCCACCGCATCGGCGCTGTGGCCGCGCCGGCGCATTTCCAGCGCGGTGTAGGGAATCGAGAGCGGTATGCTCACTCCCCAATCGCAGGCGCTGTTCATCCACAACCTTTCGGCGCCGTAGGTCTCCACGATGTCGATGGCCCGGACCGGCGAGCATTTCGAGCCAGGATAAAGCGTCATGCCCGCCCAGAATCCGGCGTCGAGCACCATCGCTACGGTGTGTTCCTCGACATGGTCGATAATGACACGTTCCGGTTTGATGGCCGGATTGTTTTTCAATGCATCGAGAGTGAGGCGGGTGCCTTTGAGCTTGTCCTCCAAATGCGGAGTGTGAACCAAGATGAGTTGATCGTGACAGGCAGCCAGGTCGATGTGCATTTCAAGCACTTCGAGTTCATTGCGGCTGTTCTTGTTGAGGCCGATTTCGCCGATGCCGAGCACGTTGGGTCGGTCGATGAATTCCGGGATGAGAGAGAGCACTTCTTGCGCCAATCCGATGTCTTCCGATTCCTTCGGGTTGATGCAAAGCCAACAGAAATGCGGCAGGCCGAACTTGGCGGCGCGCTTCGGTTCGTAGTCGGTGAGTTGGAGGAAATAGTCGTAAAAACCATCGACTGAACTCCGGTCATATCCCGCCCAGAAGGCAGGTTCGCAGACCGCAGCGCAGCCGGAGGCTACCATGCTAACGTAATCGTCAGTGGTGCGGCTGACCATGTGGGCGTGAGGTTCGATGTAACGCATTGGGATTGGAGATTGAAGATTGAAGATTGGAGATTTAAAGAGCCCCTGGCCAGGCACCACATGCGCCTTGGGTGAAAGCTGCAGCAATCGGTTCTTGCGTGGGGTCGCTGAAGGTTAGCAGAATGCGGCTCGCCGTGTGAGGTTCTTGTTTGCAAGCCTCCAGCATCGCGCGACGAAAGGCGTCCATGCGGAAATCATCATCGCCTTCCGACCGCGCCAGTCGGTCTAAAAAGGCTCCTATATCGATCAGCTTATGGCGCGCCTCTACAAAATCGAGGTCAAGTATTTCTTGTTTTTTCATAGTATTCTGATGGACTTAGATTCTAGGCATTGTGAACAACCGCAGTGAAAGTTAAGTGGAAGCAGGATTGAATTGAATTTTGATATTTATGGAATGATTCTTTCGAGGTTTTTCGCGACATAGCGGGCAACCAGTTGTGTGGGAGGCCGCCTTTCAGGGGTCGCCACGACCTCGATCCCGAGGTTCCGCAGGCGTAACGCCATGTGCTGCCCGACAGCCCCCGCGATCACCACCTGGCAATCGTGCAGCAGTCCGGCGAGTTCGGCATGGTCGTCGCAAACCTCGCCAGGAACGTCATGCCGCACACGGTAAAAGGGCCCGCGGATGTCATTTCCAGATACGTCAAACAGCGCGAATTTGACCGTGCGTCCGAGACGTAACGTCAATACGTTTTCTTTCACCTCTTCGGCTACAGCCACACGCATTTGGGTTTCGACTGCCATCTTGTTTTAAGCATACGCTCAAAACCTGGACCCAGCAAGGCGAATTTTCAGATTGTGCTCCGATCCTTGCCACATCTCACTTTTCCGCTCTTGGCGGGCGTTTCAAGATGAATCACGCCACCTTCAATCCGGATCGCCATCCCCTGCGTCATGCAGGTGGCCACGGTTTGTCGGGCACTGGCCAGGATGCGGCTGAAGGTCTGGCGGGAAATTCCCATCATACGGGCCGCATCGAGGTGCGGCATGCCCTCGACATCCGCCAAGCGCAAAGCCTCGTATTGATCGAGTGGCAGAACACGCTCCTCAAGGTCACGCAGCGGGATGCCTGCCGGTTTAAAAAACACGACACCTGGAAGTGTGGCGATGCGGCGTGGACAATGTGGGCGGGCCATAGATACAGTCTAAATGATTAGAAAATCTTTTTGCAAGCGAGAAGCTGTCTCGCTGATAAACGAATCCGCACATACGGTGAACAAAAGACTTTGCGCTGCCCGGATCAGGGTGTCTGAAGTTCGATTTCATGAAAGGATGCCGCGTAACGGCATTGGAACGGATTTGGAGCGGTTTTATCTGAATAATTGCATGCCACACAAAGCCACATGGTCTTGCCGTCCGCGCTGACAAACTTGGCCGGCACATTCGGGAAGTAAGCCTGCGGCCCCCAGTCGCGCAGATAATGCACCATGCGATAGGGGCCGGTGATCGCATCCGCTTCATAAAATATCAGCACGTTGTATGGCAGGTTCTTCTCGCTCTCTTTGAGGCGGGCTGTCATCAGCAGGAATTTTCGGATTCCGGGCAGATAGGTGATGCTTTCGCTTCCAAAATGGTTCTTCCACTCAAGGATGGGCTGGGCGGACGTCACGCTGCTACTCCATTTCGCGATACCATTTTCGTCATGGCCGGCGAAGAACTCGTGAATGGGGTCAGGTAACGCATTTCAACATTTTAATTATCCAGAGCAAATCTCCGGTTCCAATAACAGCCATTGGGCATGGATGAGTGAAGCAAGAGGAGGGTAGGTCGGGCGGTGATGAGCGGATGCCATTTGGCTGGATTGCGATTACGGATAGATTATCTGCCAAATTCCGGGGTGAAGCAGAATCCATGCGGGAGGGGGGATGCCAGCGAAGCGGGGCTTTAAGGAGCGAGGAAGGGAAGCGGGGATTCCCCCCGATGCATGGACGTCCCCACGCATGGACGAGACGTCCATTCCCCTTAGGGCGGTTGACTCCGAAAAAGTCATCACAGCTGCATCCGTAACGACTGGCCTGCAATTTTCAGACCGCCGCTCAGATTTTCTCGACCTCCACCTCGACCTCCATCCGGCAGTGCCCGGTGCCCTGGTAGTTGCCCTGGACCGGGGCGACATCGTCGTAGTCGCGGCCTACGGAGATTTTCACGTAGCGCTCGTCGGCCAGAGTGTTGTTCGTGGGATCAAAGCCGATCCAGCCCGCGGCTGGCAGATAGACCTCCGCCCAGGCGTGGGATGCCTGGGCACCCACCAAGGTGTCGCGCGGGCCGTTGTAAAGATACCCGGAGGCATAACGCGCCGGAATCCCCACCGACCGGCAAAGCCCGAGCATCACATGCGTAAAATCCTGACAAACTCCGTGACGCATTTGGAAGGCCTCCTCCAGATGCGTGTTCACATTCGTCGCCCCGGGTTCGTAGCGGAATTCCTGGTGGATCCACTGCATCAGCGCGGTCGCCTGATGGAATACCGAGGGTATCGACCGCGTGATGTCGAGAGCCTCCCGCCAAACCTCCGGATGCCGGGAAACCGCGCGGCTTTCCTGAAGATACGGCCAGATCTGCTCGCGGATCGAAGGATCCCCGAACCCTTCCACCGTCGCCTCGCGGCTTGCCGCGGAGATATCCAGCGGCAGGTTGTGAACGCGGATCCGGCTCTCGATCTCAAGTCGCACGTGGGGCTCGGGAAGCTCGAAATGGTGGGTGATGTTCTGGAAAAGATCCGTGAACCGGCGCAACCGTGTCGCCGGCACCACCCGGATCAAGGCACTCAAGGTTTTCTGATAGGGAAATGTCCGGGGCTCAAGATGCAGCGTGTTGATGCTGTGCGTCGCGGGTGATCCGTAGTTGAAGGCGGTCCGGTGAAACACCGAAAGCCTCATGCCAAGCGTGGATGCCACCGGGTCACTCGGACTGTTCACGATGACGATTGCTGTTGTTCCATGCGCCACAGCGCAGCGTCTGACAGAGTCGGAGGCTTGGCCCCGGGACTGATCTGGACGCGCTCGGGCATCAGCACGTAGGTCTCGAAGATTTCACCGCCGATGTGGTTGAAGCGCCCTTGGAGAGCGTCGAGATAATCGTGCAGTCCGCTTTCAAAAACATCCGCCGTCGAACCGAAGTTGAGATCGGATAACAAGCGCCCGGACTCGCGCTCCGCCTCGTTGGAAAACGAGCCGCGCGGCGTTCCGGAGATCAAATGCAGGCTGCGGTCCACCTTGTCGATGCAGTAGCGGACCGACCGCGGGAAGTCCTTGGAGAAAATCAGGAAATCCACCACGCTCTCCGCCGTGATTTCACGCCGCGCGGCGCGGAACGCTCCCATCGCGCCGCAGGACCGGAGGATGGCGGTCCAGTGAAGAATCCCCGGAGAAATCGCATCCTGTCCGTCGGCCGCCGCCGGGAGGTAACTCGAAACATCCAGGAAGCGCGTCGTCTTGTCCGCCCGTTCCAAATGCCGCCCCAGATCCATGAAGTCCCACGCCTGGTTGCGCGAGGTGGTGGAGGCGGCGATGCCGAGAAACGTCATCGCGGCCCGCCGGATGTTTTCATAATACCGCGGCGGATCGACATCGAAAAGTTTCTGCGCCTCATCGGAGCGGGAAAACAGATAGAGCGCGTTCAGCTCCTCCCACAGCTCGTCCGACAACTGGTCGCGGACGGTGCGCGCGTTCTCCCGCGCCAGGGCGATGCAGGAGGTGATGCTGTTAGGATTCTTCGGGTCATTGGTCAGGAACCGGATGACTTCCGCGCTGCCGGTCTCATCGTAGAGCTTGGCGAAGGCGTCCTCATCCCCGGTGCTGAGAATGATCGGCTGCCAGAAACCACGCAGGCGCTCGCTGTCGAGGCTTTCGAAGTCCAGCAACAGCTGTTGGTTCACATCGATCAACCGCGCGAGGTTGTCGGCCCGCTCCACATAGCGGACCATCCAGTATAACGTATTGGCGACTCGGGAGAGCATAAATTTTGATTAACGGAGCACCCAGGTATCCTTGCTGCCGCCGCCTTGGGATGAGTTTACAATCAGGGAATTTTTCGTCAGGGCCACGCGGGTCAGCCCGCCCGGCACGATTTTCACGTCCTTGCCATAGATGATGTACGGCCGCAGGTCGATGTGGCGGCCTTCCATCGCCCCGTCGCACCAGGTCGGCGCGGTCGAGAGCGAAATGACCGGCTGGGCCACGTAGTTGCGGGGGTCCGCGATGATGCGCTCGCGGAAGGACTCGATCTCGTCCTTGCTGGCGGTCGGCCCCATCAACATGCCGTAGCCGCCCGACTCGTTGGCCGCCTTGACCACCAGTTCCGGCAGATTCTTGAGAATGTATTTCATGTCCGCCTCCTCCGAGGCCAGATAAGTCGGCACGTTCGGCAGGATCGGCTCCTGGCCGAGGTAGTATTGGATCATCCGCGGGACGAAATAATAGATCACCTTGTCGTCCGCCACGCCGGTGCCCACCGCGTTCGCGAGGGAGACGTTTCCGGCCTTGTAGGCGTTCATCAATCCGGGCACGCCCAGCACCGAATCCTTGCGGAAAACCACGGGGTCGATGAAATCGTCGTCGATACGCCGGTAAATCACATCCACCCGCAGCAGCCCGCGGGTGGTGCGCATGTAAACGAACTTGTCCACCACCACGAGGTCCTTGCCCTCGACGATGTCGATGCCCATTTCCCGCGCCAGATAACAGTGCTCGAAGTAGGCGCTGTTGTAGCAGCCGGGCGTGAGCAGCACGCACACCGGATCCTTGTCCTGCCGCGGCGCAATGTGGTGCAGCATGTTCAGCAGGTCCCGCGGATAAGAATCGACCGGACGCACGCCCAGCGACTCGAAAATCCCGGGAAACGCCCGCTTCAGCGCGTTGCGGTTTTCCAAAAGATAGGATGCACCGGACGGGCAGCGACCGTTGTCCTCGAGCACATAATAAACCCCGTCGCCACCGCGGATCAAATCGCTGCCGCAAATGTGGATGTAAGTATCAGCCGCCACGTCCACCCCGCGGAATTCCGGCCGGTAATGCTTCGCCTGCTCGATGTAAAACCGCGGGATCACCTCGTCCTTGAGGATCTGCTGGTCGTGGTAGATGTCGTGCAGGAATAAATTCAGCGCGACGATCCGCTGCGTCAGTCCAGCCTCCAGGTGCTCCCACTCGCTCGCCGGCATCACCCGAGGAATCGGATCGAACGGGAAAATCCGCTCGGTCCCGCGGTCGTCGTGATACACGTTGAACGTGATGCCCTGCCGCAGGAAGTAGAGCTCGGAATTCGCTTTCCGGGTCAGGAAATCCTTCTGATCAATCACGCCGAACTTCTGGAGAAGCGGCGCGCAATGACTTCGGACCGAGCCGTCCTCGCAAAACATCTCGTCGTAAAACTTACCGGGATCGTAGCCCTTAAACATTTCCATGGGTCGTGGCTTGGGGTTAGCAGGTCGCGGGCCAACTTCTAATGCCGTTGCCACGGACACCACCACCGAATTCACCCGGCCGGGGAAATTTTCCGGTCATCACGCAAATTCTACCATTTGCCGCACGGATTTCACTTCCGACAGACTCTCCCCTTGAAAAGCCCATCCTCCATGTCTATTCCTCGCCCGACCCCGCGAGGTCGCCCTCTCTAAATGCTATGAACGCCCTTACCCGTTGCCTCGAAACTTACTGGTCCTCCTCCATCGGGAAAAAGCTCGTCGTCGCCCTCACCGGCATCGTCCTTGTTCTCTTCCTCGCCGGCCACCTTGTCGGAAACCTGGTCGTCTTCATGGGCCCGGAACCCTTCAACCAATACGCGTATTTCCTCCACCACATGCTCCACGGCATGGGCATCTGGGCCTTCCGGATCGTCATGCTGGTGATGGTCACCGCCCACATCGTGGCCACCATCGCCCTCACCCGCCAGAACCGCGCCGCCCGCCAGGCCTACGAATACAAGGCCACCATCCAGGCCTCC
Source organism: Akkermansia sp. (assembly GCA_020047775.1). Lineage (GTDB taxonomy): Bacteria > Verrucomicrobiota > Verrucomicrobiia > Verrucomicrobiales > Akkermansiaceae > Luteolibacter. The sequence continues at coordinate 7,330 of JAIFNK010000146.1, forward strand.
AAGTCCTCGCGCACCATGATCCTCTCCGGCCTCACCATCCTGGCCTTCGTGATCTACCACATGCTGCATTTCACCGCCCGCGTCGGCAATGAATACAACTCGCTGGCCCGCTACAAGACCACCATCCACGGCGTCGAGGGCGAAGTCCACAACGCCTGGCAAATGGTCATCGATGGCTTCAACTGGTGGCCCGCCTCCCTGTTCTACGTCATCGCCATGACCCTTCTCTGCTCGCACCTCATGCACGGCGTCGGCTCGATCTTCCAAACCATCGGCCTCCGCACCAAGAAATCGGAAGGCCTGATCAAGCAGATTTCCATCGGCTACGCCCTTTTCATCTGGCTCGGCTTCATCTCCATCCCGCTCGCGATTATCCTCGGCTTTGGCCGATGAGAAATTGAGGAGTGAATATTGATTATTGAAAATTGGCATCATGAATCCGGAAGAACTCAAAGCGCGCTGCAAGCAGTTCTCCCTGCGTGTCATCCGCTTGGTGCGCGCACTTCCGGATGATCGGGTCAGCCGCCCCATCGCCAATCAACTCATCCGCTCCGGCACCTCCGTCGCAGCAAATTACCGCGCCGCCTGTCTCGCCAAGTCCCCTGCCGATTTCACCTCCAAAATCGGCACCGCAGTCGAAGAAGCCGATGAATCCGCCCTCTGGATGGAACTCATCATCGAGGACGGAATCCTGCCCGCCGAAAAAGTCACCTCACTCTGGCAGGAAGCCACGGAACTCACCGCCATCTTCTGCGCCTCCATCAAAACCACCCGCCAAAACAACGCGCGTTAATTCGGTTTCCAATTTCCAATATTCAATATTCAATATTCAATCGCCATGTCCATCGTTCTCGACAGCAAAATCCCGTCCGGCCCGCTTGATCAAAAATGGTCCAAGCACAAGATGGACTCCAAGCTCATCAACCCGGCGAACAAGCGGAAATTCACCGTCATCATCGTCGGCTCCGGCCTCGCCGGTGGTGCCGCCGCCGCCTCGCTCGCGGAGATGGGCTATCAGGTGAAGTGCTTCTGCTACCAGGACAGCCCGCGCCGCGCCCACTCGATCGCCGCCCAAGGCGGTATCAACGGCGCGAAAAACTACCAGAACGACGGCGACTCGGTCCGCCGGCTTTTCTACGACACCATCAAGGGCGGCGACTTCCGCGCCCGTGAAGGCAACGTCTATCGCCTTGCCGAGGTTTCCAACTCGATCATCGACCAATGCGTCGCCCAGGGCGTCCCCTTCGCCCGCGAATACGGCGGCCTGCTCGACAACCGCTCCTTCGGCGGCTCCCAGGTTTCCCGCACCTTCTACGCCCGCGGCCAGACGGGGCAGCAGTTGCTCATCGGTTGCTATCAGGCACTCGAAAAGGAAATCCACAAGGGCGGCGTGAAAATGTATCCGCGCACCGAGATGCTCG
>JAIFNK010000211.1 GCA_020047775.1 Akkermansia sp.
CTTTCTGGAATTCCTGTCGCACTCGGGGTGCAATCACCGGAATCTATTGATTCCGAAGCACTTGATACTGTGCTCCTTAACAATGGTCGGGCTGGCGGGATTCGAACCCACGACCCCCTGCCCCCCAGGCAGGTGCGCTACCAGACTGCGCTACAGCCCGTTCCGTGAACGGACGGCCAAGGAAACAGGCGAAATGCGGATTGGCAAGTACGGAAAATCATGAGATTCCCAACGCATGAATCGCATTAGAACCGCCATTGTCGGAGCCAGCGGCTACACCGGGATGGAATTGCTCCGTATCCTTCTCACCCACCCGGATGTGGAGCTCACCGCTGTAACTTCACGCGCGGAAGCGGGGAAAAACCTGGGCTCGGTATTCCCTCGGTTCCAAAAAGCACCGGGCGCTGATTTGTCCTTCATCGAGCCGGATCCGGATGCCATCGCGGCGACCGGGGCGAAGGCGGCTTTCCTCGCATTGCCCCACGGCGTCGCGGCGGAAATCGCCCGCGCCTTGCTCGTGCGCGGCCTCAAGGTGATTGATCTCAGCGCGGATTTCCGCCTGCGCGATGCGGCAGTTTATGAGGAGTTTTACGGGCATCCACACCCCGCGCCGGATTTGTTGGGCGAGGCGGTTTACGGCCTGCCGGAAATCCGCACGGCGGAAATCCAAGCGGCGCGATTGATCGCCGCGCCGGGTTGTTATCCGACGAGCATCCTGCTGCCGCTCCTTCCGCTGTTGCGCGAAAATCTCATTGATCCCGCCACCATCGTCGCCAACTCGATGAGTGGTGTCAGCGGTGCCGGGCGCAAGGCGGACCTCACGCTGCTCTTCTGCGAGTGCAACGAAAGCGCCCGTGCTTACGGCGTGCCGAAACACCGCCACCTATCAGAAATTGAACAGGAGCTGAGCCTCGCCGCCGGCGAAACGGTGACCATCACCTTCATCCCGCATCTCATTCCGGTGAACTCCGGCATCGTCACCACCACCACCGCGAAACTCCGCGATGGCGTCTCCCCGGAGGCCATCGGTGCCGCGCTCGAAGCGGCCTATCGCGCCGCGCATTTTGTCCGTCTCCTCGGCCGCGGCGGCTGTGCGGACACCAAGAATGTCACCCGCACCAACTTCATTGACATCGGCTGGCAGCACGACCCGCGCACCGGGCGGGTCATCCTGATGAGCGCCGAGGACAACCTCGGAAAAGGCGCGGGCGGACAGGCTGTGCAGTGTTTCAACCAGGTATTCGGTCTGAATCCCACTGCCGGGTTGCAAAATTTTTAGCGGCTGGCCAGTCTTCACCGCTTTTCCCTCTCACCAGCCATGGACCACCTCTTCAACCGGATCAAAGGCGGCGTCGGCGCGCCTTTGGGTTTCCTCACCAGCGCCGTCAGCTGCGGCATCAAAAACCCCGACAGCGCGCGCCTCGACCTTGCGCTCATTTACTCGGAAAAACCCTGCACCTCCGCCGGTACTTTCACCACCAACCGGGTCAAAGCCGCGCCCGTCCGCGTCTCCCAGACCCATCTCCGCAAGGGCGAGCTGCGCGCCATCATCGCCAACTCCGGCAACGCCAACGCCTGCACCGGCGTCCAGGGCATCCGAGACGCCAATTCGATGTGCGACGCCGTCGCCAAGCCGCTCAAGCTCAATCGCTCGGAAATCGGCGTCGCCTCCACAGGCGTCATCGGCCTGCCGATGCCGATGGTCCGCTTCGAGCCGAAATATGACGAGCTCATCGACCGCCTCGGTACGAAAAACGGCTCCGACGTCGCCGCCGCCATCATCACCAGCGACACCCATGCCAAGGAAATCGCCATCTCCTTCGACCTTGGCGAGCACCGCGTGCGCCTCGGCGGCTGCGTCAAAGGCGCCGGCATGATTTCACCGAGCATGGCCACCATGCTTTGTTTCATCACCACGGATGCCAGCATTTCCTCCGAATGTCTCCGCAAGGCCGTGCTCGAATGTGTCGAGGACAGCTTCAACCGCATCACCATCGACGGCGACATGTCCACTAACGACACCGTCCTCGTCCTCGCTAACGGCGCCTCCCGGATGCCGGTGATCCGCCGCAACAGCAGCAACTGCAAGTTGTTCCGCCGCGCCCTGCGCTGGCTGATGCTCGAGCTGGCCAAGGCCGTCGTCCGCGACGGCGAGCGCGTCACCAAGTTTGTCACCGTGAAAGTCGAAGGCGCGCGCACCTATCTGGACGCGAAAAAAGTCGCCGAAGCCGTCTGCAAGTCGGCGCTCGTGAAATCCTCGTGGAACGGCGGCGACCCTAACTGGGGCCGCATCATCCACGCCGTCGGTTACTCCCGCGCGCGCATCCGCGAGGAGCTCGTGGACATCCACATCGGCGGGAAAGCCGCCTGCATCGGCGGCCTCCAGGCCGAGACGCCGATGGAACAACTACGCGAAGCCGTTTCCCATCCCGAGTTTGAAATCGTCATCAACCTCAACCAGGGCGAGGCCGACTATATCATGTATTCCAGCGACCTCTCGCCCGAATACATCGATTTCAACCGCTCGGAATACGCTTACTGGAAACAAGCGCGCAAGGACGGCCTCGTCTAACGGTGTGAGACAGGCATTCCTGCCTGTTCTTTGACAAAGTGAAGAGGAAGAACAGGCAGGAATGCCTGTGTCACGTAAAAAAACAACATGAACCGCTTGGAAAATGCAAAGTCCCGCGCCAAGCTTCCTCCCACCATGATCCGCTTCCTCCACACCCGCATCCGCGTCCAGGACCTCGACACATCCATCGCTTTCTATCAAAAGCTCGGCTACACCGAAAAGGAGCGCAGGGCATCACCCGAGGGCAACCAACTCGCCTTTCTCGAACTCCCCGGAAACGACGTGTTTCTCGAGCTGACCTGGTCGGAGGGCTACAGGACGACCTGTCCGGAAGACCTGATGCACACCGCGCTCGGCGTGCCGGACATCATCGACTACTGCGACCAGGTGGAAAAAGCCGGCATCGAGATCTGGCCCTCCGGCTGGCGCGAGAAATTCTCGGGTGGCGGTCGGAAAATGGCCTTCGTCACCGACCCCGACGGCTACGAGGTGGAGATCCTGGAACGCTGACCGGTGCCCCAGGCATTTATCCCGGCACACCCGCTTCAGCCGGCCCGCCTTCGTCGCCCGTGACAAAAGCACCGCCAATGAATTCACTCCGGACCCGCCGGCACGACGAGCGTCGGAACGGTCGCCTTCCGCACCATGCCTTCCGCCACGCTGCCTAGCAGGAGCGACGCGATCACGCCGTGACCGTGCGAACCGATCACCACGAAGTCCGCGCCGCTGTCCTTGACGTGGGTTAACAGCGCATGGAGCGGGCTGCCCTCGGTCATGTGGGATGTGGCATCCGGCACGTCCGCCTTCACGGTGGTGAGGAGATCCGCCAGTTTTTCGGTGGCCCGGCGCTTTGCTTCTTCGTGGAAGGCGTTCATCGCCGGAAATTCATCCGGCGTGAACCCATAAGCGGTGTAGCTGGGTTCCGGCTCGACGACGTGGAGCAGCTGCAAGCCGGCTCCGAAGGATTTTGCCAGACTCACGGCCATTTCAAGGATCCCGGGGGTGGCGTTTGAGAAATCTATTGCGACAACGATGTTTTTCATGGCGTCTTAAATTAGACCCGGCCGCCTTCTGTTGTAAAGAATCTTCATGAACCGCGCTGAATATGGAAATTTTCATTTTGTCCGGGAAATTGAATGGTCTCGCGTGACGAGTCCAAACTCGGCACTTCCGCCCGGCACGTTTCGCGCTACGCTCCGGCCATGTTGCATCGCCGCCGATTCCTTCTCCTCGCCGCGTGTGCCCTCGGCACCTCCGCTTGCAGTGAAAAATCCAGCACTACGGGAACCGGCGCGGTGCTGCGGGTGGGCATGGATTTGAGCTACCCGCCGTTCGAAATGCAGGACAAGGCGGGCAATCCCGATGGCGTGAGCGTCCGGCTCGCCGAGGCGCTCGCCACACATCTCGGCCGCCCGCTCAAAATCGTGCCGATGGAATTCTCCGGCCTCATTCCCGCGCTGAAGACGCGAAACGTCGATATCATCATCTCCTCGATGACCGCCACTGACGAACGCCGGCAGTCGATTGATTTTTCCAATCCTTATGCCTTCACCGGCCTCGCGCTGCTGGTGCGCAAGGACTCGGATATCCAGTCGATCGAAGATTTGAAAAAACCGGGCCGTTCGATCACCGCCAAGACGGCGACAACCGGCGAGACCTGGGCGATCAAGAATCTACCCGATGCAAAGCGCGTGGTCTTCGAAGACCCGACAGCCTGCGTGCTGGAAGTCGTCCAGGGCCGGGCGGATGCGTTCATTTACGACCAGCTCAGCATCTATCAATACTCCCGGGAAAACCAGGAGACCACCCGCGGGTTGTTGAAACCCTTCGTCGAGGAGTCGTGGGCGATCGGAATCCAGAAGGGCGACTACGGAATGCAAGGCCGGATTAACGCATTTCTCGACGAATTCCGCAAGCAGGACGGTTTCAGAAAACTCGGCGAGCGCTATTTGCAGAAGGAGAAAAATTTCCTCGAAGCCACCGGCGTCCCTTTCATTCTCCGCTAGATGACGCGCCGCCCGCTGATCGCCAATGTGCTCGTCGCCCTCGCGCTGGTCGTGTTGTTCGGCTGGCTTTGCACCACGGTGTTCGCGGTGCTCGGCACGCAGACGGATTGGTCGAAGGCGTGGGAATACCGGGAAACGCTGTGGCGCGGGTGGCTGATGACGCTGCAAATCTCCTTCGCCGCGCTGCTCGGGAGTATCTTCTTCGGGCTGCTGTTCATGCTCGGCCAGCGCTCGCCGCTGGTGGTGGTGCGCTGGACGTGCCGGGCGTTCCTGGAATTCGTGCGCGACACGCCGCTGCTGGTGCATCTGTTATTCGGTTACTTCGTGATCTTCGCCCCGCTCATCTCGCGGCCGCTCGGCGAGCGGGGATTCGATGACAAGCTGATCATCGGCATCCTGCTTCTATCCGTTTTCGAGGGCGCCTACCTCGGCGAGATCCTGCGCGGCGGCGTGGAGAGCATCCCGCGGACGCAGTGGGAATCCGCGCGGGCGGTGGGCTTCAGCCGGTTCCAGGTTTACCGCTACGTGATTTTCCCGCAGGCGCTGCGGCGGGTGCTGCCGGCGATGGCGGGGTTGTTCGTCTCGCTCATCAAGGACTCCTCGCTGCTCAACGTGATCGGCGTGGCCGAGTATTTCTATAATACCAAGAATTTCATCTCCCGTTCCTACGCCGGACTGGAAGGCTATGTGCCGCTGGCGATCGGTTATCTCGTCCTCACCCTGCCGGTCGCGTGGCTTTCGCACTGGTTGGAAAAACGCTTCCGCCATGAAACTTGAAGTCACCGGCCTGACGAAATGTTACGGCCCCACCCGCGCGGCGGACGGGCTTTCGTTGTCCGTGGAATCGTCCCGCGTGCTTGTCCTCATCGGCCCGTCCGGCGGTGGGAAAAGCACGCTGCTGCGGATGCTCGGCGGCCTGGAAATCCCCGACTCGGGCACCATCGCCATCAACGGCCACCGCCTCCTGTCAGACGCGGCCGCGCTCCAGGCGTATCGCCGGAAAAACGGCTTCCTCTTCCAGCAGTTCAACCTCTTCCCCCACCTCACCGCCCGCCGGAACATCTCGCTGCCGCTGGAAAAAGTCCACGGCTTCACACCTGGCGAGGCGCACACGATGGCGGAGCAGGCGCTCGCCCGCTTCAGCCTGCTCGACCATGCGGACAAGCTTCCCGCGCAACTATCCGGCGGCCAGCAGCAGCGCGTCGGCATCGCCCGCGCCGTCGCCCGGCAGCCGGAGGTCTTGTTCCTCGACGAACCGACGTCCGCGCTTGATCCGGAGATGACCGCGGAAGTGCTGGAGCTCATCCAGGAACTCGCGGAAGCCGGGCAGGACATCATTCTCAGCACCCACGAAATGGGCTTCGCCCGCGCCGTGGCGGACCAGGTCGCCTTCGTCGCGATGGGAAAAATTGAGGAAATCTCCCCGCCCGCGGAGTTGTTTGCCGGACCGAAATCCGCGCTCTGCCAGCGTTTCCTGTCGCGGGTGATGCTGTACTGAAATGGGGAAATTATTATTTTGAAACCCGTTTGAGAAGTCTGGCGGAGAGGTCGGGATCTTCGTCAGGATTTACCGACCTGAGACGCCAAATTACTCTTTCGAGCAGCCCGCCGGGGAAGTAGGTGTAGGCTTCTCCGGCACCGGCGGCGTAGTTCTTGGCGGTAGGTGTTCCCGCTGCGTTCAACGCGACTTCTGTAGCGGCACCGCCTGCGGGGGTGGTGGTGACGGTGACCTCCGCAAGTGCTGAAACCGCGCCGATCAGGAAAACGACGAGCTTCGAGAAAACTGACAGGACACGGGGCAAGGCTGGAAGTGGTTTACAAAGTCGATGCTTGCCGGAAAAGGAGGAAATCGATCAGTCTGCCACTCATCGTATGGAGCGAGTCGCATTCCTTACCGAATTCTTTCCAGTATCCGATCTGGCAAATGGCAGGATGCTTATGGTTGACCAGGACAGCGCTCGGAGGTGAATGCCAAGGCCGCACTAGCGGCTCTCGAAACGACATCCGCCGGAGGAGGCGGATGCACCCCGCATGGCGTGAGTGGAACGAGGGCAACAAGGCGTTGGGGTGTTTGGTGAAATGTAGGCGGTCTTTTCCCGTGAAGTGGCGAAGTGGAGGACGGAAGAAACCGGAACGGGGCAATGTCTGAGGGAAGTCCGGCAAGTTCCATCATTTACCAGCCAAAGGGAGTTCAACCGCCGAGAAGCCGTTCCTGCTTCGGATTTGCAAAAGCTTGGCATGTCCAAGGCTTATGGTTGGCTTGCGGAGTTCACTTTTAGTGGTGCGGAGCGACGATCTTCCGGGAGAGAGTTGATAGCGCGGGCCGGTGGGACTTCACTTGTATCCTTCACGCCATGGCTCGGCCTGTATGCGCTCCATTTCGCCATTGGCTAACATGCACCAGAGTTCTAGCACTTTTTCTTTTGTCACCGGATGCATGTGCTTGTCCCCATCCTCAAGCAGATTACCCAAAACGACGCGGCCATCACGGTGGGCAGAAATACACCATCCGGTGTTTTCGTCTGTCACTGAGACATCGCCATGCTCTTGCTCGCTTCCTTCAAGTTCATCATAAAGATCCGAAAACGACTCGATTGGGGGGTCAACTTCTCCCGAATCATCAATTCGACGTGTGCTAATCATAGTTCAACGATTTAGTGGTGCTCCTGCGGGAATGGCCCATTCCGAATAACCGCCGCCACCGTTCGGAAGAGGGTGGAGTAGTCGCCAAAATGGAGAACCCGCTGTGTGCTGGCTTTTAGGGACCAAATGAAGAATGCCTGCCCGGCCTTGGCCCGTTACGTGATTCCATGCTTGCCCTGTCGTGGCGTGTTGCCATGTCCATCCGTCAGGTGCTCGAGTAAGTAAATCTGGATAATGCACAAGATTCGCAAGGGTAGGGTTTGCTGCCAGCTCTGAACGAAGTGCCCCATTGCCGATAGCAAAGTGCCTATCACGCCTCATTCCCATTTGCGCTGGCGTAAGTTGAACTTCAAATGCAACCGAATATGCGGATGGCGCTCGTGTAGGACCCACATATCTCGGAAAAGGCACACCCGCGTTAAACTGCTGGGCCATCTCTGCCCATCGGTAGTTGGCCGGATTAAGGCGCGGAAGCGCTCTTACCGACCAACCCGGAGCTTTCGCCGCCAGTGCTTCCGGTCCAGCGAACAAAAGCACCGCGTCGGCTAGCACACCACCCGAAGTCACTAGCAGGTCGTTGCCGCTGATGCCGGGATAGACTTGCTGCTGTCCGGCTCTGCGCGAGCCATCTGCATCGAAAGGCATCGTTGCCATGGAAGGATGATCCAAATTCCACAGCCCGGTCACCTCTCCTATCGGTTGCGCGATTCCGTATTCTACGAATGCGACTGAGTTTCCAATGTCTTTGCCCATCGCCCGCACGTTGCCCCAGGCTCCCGCGCCGATTTTGCGCATCATGTCGCCATTGCCGGAACTCGAATAGGTCTGGCCCCCGACTTGCGAAAACAACCTGCTCACCCCATCGATGTGTCCGCCGCTCGATCCGCCGTGACAAGTCACGCAGGGAACCACTGTGTTTCCTCCCTGAAAGATAACCGGGCTCTTGCCATTGGCAGTGAGCAAGGAGTTGAGAACCGCCGTGTCGATCACATCATCGTCGCCCGCATTGTCGTTGATCAGGCCGTAACGCAGGGCCAATTCGATCAAGTCTTTATCCGCTTGGTTGATAGGCACTTTGGCCAATCCATCGCGGTCAACATAGTTGATCGGATCGTTGCCGGTGAGCCGGTAGAGGTTCAGATCCTCCTTTTCCCCGAGTGGGTCACGAGAGAGGAACTGCTGTGTTAGCGGGTCATATGACCGCTCCAGATAGCAGTAGAGGCCGGTCTCCTGATCGTAGTATTTTGTCTGGAACCGGAACGGGCAGCTATCGCCGTTGGGGCCTCGGGCGTAGATGAGTTCGCCGAACGGACCGTAAGCGAACTCGGCTCGCAGGGCACCGGTGTTGTCGGTCAGAGCGACTACATTCCCGGAACCGTCGTAGAGCGGATAGAGATCGGTGGTGACGTTGCCTCTAGTTTCCTGGATGAGGAGCAAGCCACCCGCGCCTCCGGCTCCGCCGTGGGTTCCGCTGATGTCCGGTCCCC
>JAIFNK010000149.1 GCA_020047775.1 Akkermansia sp.
CGATGGAGATCGCACTGGAACCCGGAATGCCCACTTACTGCGGCGGACTTGGATTCCTGGCAGGTGATTTGCTGCGGTCGGCGGCGGATCAGGGGCTTGCGATCGGTGGGGTGTCCTTGCTCTATCGCAAGGGATACTTCCGCCAGCATCTGGATGAGTTGGGCTCGCAGACGGAGCAGGCTTGCGATTGGACGGTGCGGGAATTCGTGAAGGAACTCGAGCCCCGGGTGTCCGTCTCCATCGAAGGTCGCACGGTCCGGGTCCGCGCGTGGCAATACGATGTCAAAGGCGGCAGGGGCGGCACCGTGCCGGTCTATCTGCTCGATACCGATCTGCCGGAAAACTCGGAGTGGGACCGCCGCATCACCGACCATCTTTATGGCGGGGATCCATGGTACCGGCTGTGCCAGGAGATCGTGCTGGGCATCGGCGGCGTGCGCCTGTTGCGGGCGATGGGGCATCGGGCGATCGAGCGGTTCCACATGAACGAGGGGCATGCCAGCCTGCTTGCCATGGAGTTGCTCGACGAGCAGGCGGCTGGTGCCGGCCGGGAGGCGTTCAATCACGACGACGTGGAGGCGGTGCGGCGGAAATGTGTCTTCACCACCCACACGCCGGTGCCTGCCGGGCATGACAAGTTTCCGATAGAAATGGTGACCACCGCGCTCGGCCGCAACGAGGTGAGTGAAATGCGGGAGGTGTTTTGCTGCGGCGGCGAGCTGAACATGACCTACCTCGCCCTGAACCTCAGCCACTACATCAACGGGGTTGCCAAGAAGCACACGGAGATCTCCCAGCGGATGTTCGCCGGTTACAAGATCGAGGACATCACCAACGGCGTGCATGTCCCGACGTGGACGTCGCCTCCGTTCCAACGCCTTTATGACCGCTACATCCCCGGTTGGCGCGACGACAACTTCAACCTGCGCTCCGCCCTGAGCATGCCGGCGGAAGAGGTGTGGGACGCCCACGCGCTGGCGAAGGCCGCGCTGCTCGACCGGGTGAACCGCGAGTCAGGAGTGGGAATGGAGGCGAATGTGCTCACCTTCGGCTTCGCCCGGCGCATCGCCGACTACAAGAGGGCGAACCTGCTATTCCACGACCTCGAGCGGCTCAAGTCGCTGGGCCGGATGGATGGCGGCATCCAGGTGGTCATCGCCGGCAAGGCGCATCCGGGCGACGTCGTCGGCATGGAAACGATCCGTTCGATTTTCAGATCGATCAAGACGCTCAAGGGACAGATCCGCATCGCCTATCTAACCAACTATGACTGGCAGCTCGGGCAATTGATGACTGCCGGCGTGGACGTCTGGCTGAACACGCCGCTCCCACCGAAGGAGGCGTCCGGCACGAGCGGCATGAAGGCGGCGATGAACGGCGTGCCCAGCCTCAGCATCCTCGATGGATGGTGGATCGAGGGCTGCATCGAAGGAGTGACCGGCTGGTCGATCGGTGGCGGACCGCGGCTTCAGGATTCCGCGCAGACCACCGTCCTCGATGCGGCGTCGCTCTATGAAAAAATGGAACGGGTTGTGATTCCCCTTTATTATCACGACCATGGACGGTTCCTCGAAATCATGCGTCACGCCATCGCCTTGAACGGAGCGTTTTTCAACAGCCAGCGGATGTTGTTGCAGTATGTGTTGGACGCGTATTTCTAACGATTGTTAGCGATGGTCCGGGTCTGCGAAACGGCGCAGCCATTCGGCGCTGATCTGGGAAATGAGCTCCAGTTTGCCAGGCTCGCCGAACAGGTGGGAGGCACCTGGGATCACCTGTAGCTCCTTTCTGCCGCTCAGAAGCGCGAGGCCCTCGCGGTTCAGTTCCACGCCCACCGTGTCGTTCTCGCCGACGATCAGCAGGGTGGGACAAAGCATGTGGGGGAGCGACTTCTTGGCGAGATCCGCGCGACAGCCGCGGGTGACCACGGCGGTGATTTTCTTGTGCATTTTCGCCGCGGCGATCAATGCGGCGGCACCGCCGGCCGAGGCACCGAAGTAGGCGAGCCGCAGTTGCCGGGTGTCGGGATTGGAAAGAGCCCACTGGGTGATCCCTATCAACCGCCGGGCAAGGAATTCCGCATCGTGGCGGTATTTTTCGGAGACCTCGTCCTTGGCTTCCTCGTCTTCGGTGAGGAGGTCGCACAACAAGGTGGCAAGTCCGCGGTCGCGCATCACCCGGGCGATATGGCGGGGGCGCGGATGGTTCATGCTTCTACCATAATCAAAGGCGAAAATCACCAACGCTGTCGCCATTTCAGGCACTTGCAGATCCCCAAGAAGATAGACGTTGTCCGCGGGAATACGGACGCATTTGCTGATTTCCTGTTCGGGTGGTGTGTAAGTCGTTTTCATCGGAAGTCCTCGTGAAGTTGGACAAAATGTGCGGGCGGGTTGTTCAAGTGGAACATAGCGTAAGTTTGCGGGAAATCCACTTTCTAAGCTCTTCAAGCGCGGTCATCCCGAGGGCGAATGGCAGGATGAAAAGCCACGCGGAAAGCGGGATCGGAGCGGTGCCGAAAATCATGTTGCCCCATGGCGTGTAGTCGATCAGCAGGATGAGCACGATCTCCATGGCGACACCGGCGAGGATGAGTTTGTTGCCGGACATACCCCTGAAAGCCAACGGTCGCCACTCGCTGCGGCAGAGAAACACGTTGGCGACCTGCATGACCACGATGGCACTCAGGCAGGCGGTGGTGGACTGGAGGTAGAGCGGATCGTCCGCCGCGAGTGACTGGCCGGGACTCCATCCGCCGGTGTGCAGGACGAAGCCATAGGCGGCCATCGCGGCGGTGGCCTGCATCAGTCCGAGGAAGAGGTAGGCGCGGGCGAGCAGCGCTCCGCTTAACAGACGCTGGTCGCGGCGGCGGGGAGGTAGGTTCATGATTTCCCGGTCGGGTTTCCCGGCACCCAGGCCGAGCGCGGGCAGCATGTCGGTGCCGAGGTCCACGGCGAGGATCTGGATGATGGTGAGCGGCAGCGGGATGCGCAAAATCACGAAGGCCAGATAGGGAATGATTTCCGGCACGTTGGAAGTGAGGATATAGGTGAGGAAATTCCGGATGTTAGTGAACACCGCGCGACCTTCCTCGATGGCGGCGACGATACTCGCGAAGTTGTCGTCCAGCAGCACCATGTCGGCGGATTCGCGGGCGACGTCGGTGCCGGTGAGACCTATGGCGATGCCGACATGCGCCTTGCGCAGGGCCGGGGCGTCGTTCACGCCGTCGCCGGTAACCGCGACGATTTCGTTTTTCTTTTTGAGTGCTGCGACAATGCGCATCTTTTGTTCCGCCTGAACGCGGGCGAAGAGGATCTCCGGCGCGTCGAGGGCAAGTTGCAGTTGGATGTTCGACAAATGGGCGAGCTGGCTGCCGGTGATCACGACGGGATTTTCGGAACGCACCAGGCCGATTTCGCGGGCGATGGCCTCGGCGGTTTGCGGGTGGTCGCCGGTGACCATGATCACCTTGATGCCGGCGCTGCGGCATTTTTGCAGCGCGCTTGCGACTTCCACGCGCGGCGGGTCTTCCAGCCCGACGAGGCCGGCGAGAACCATTTCCGAGTCGGCGTCTTCCAGTTCGAAAGCGGCGGGCAGGGTTCGCCAGGCAAGCGCGAGGACGCGCAGGCCTTCCTTGCCCATCCGCTCGGCGGCTTTGTAGGATGCCGCAAGCTCGGCTGATAGGTCGGCAGTGCCAGTGGAAGTTGCGGCGCTTTTGCAGCGGGCGATCACCACTTCAGGAGCGCCCTTGCAGTAGAGGATGGTTCCATCCGGTGCGGCATGGAGGGTGGCGAGGCGGCGTTTGGCGGAATCAAAGGGAATCTCGTTGGTTCTCGATAGGCCGGGGATCGTGCCCATCGCGGACTCCGCGAGTTGCACCAACGCGATTTTCATCGGATCACCGAGCCAGGCCGCGTCCGACTTTTTCAAATCATGACAGAAGGCCGCGACCTCGAAAAAGCGGCGGTGGGTGGGGAGGAGCGTGGCATTTTCTCCCGGATCCATCAGCTCGCCTCCCATGAACAACCGCTTCGCCGACATGCGGTTCTGGGTGAGGGTGCCGGTCTTGTCGGTGCAGATCACCGTGGTGCAGCCGAGCGCCTCGACGGCGGGCAGGTGGCGGACGAGCGCGTTTCGATGGGCCATCCGCTGGGAGGCCATCGCGAGTGACAGCGTCACCGTCGGCAGCAGGCCTTCCGGCACGTTCGCCACGATGATGCCGATGGCGAAAATGAAGTTCTCCCAGAACGACAATCCGATCGCGCGACCGATGAAGAAAAAAACCACGCCCAGCGTGACGGCCAGCGCGGCGACGATGCGGCTGACACGAAGGATTTCCGCCTGCAGCGGGGAAACCGTGTCGGTGGTGACCTGGGTGAGGCGGGCGATCTGCCCGAACGCCGAATGCGCTCCGGTCGCAAAGACCAGCGCCTTCGCCTCGCCCGACACCAGCGATGTTCCTGCCAGGAGGATGTTTGACCCGCCCATCGTTTCCGTTTCGTCACAAGGGGCGGCATCGCGCGCTGTGGGGAGTGACTCGCCGGTGATCGTGGCGTTGTTGACGCGCACGCCGAAGGCTTCCACCAGCCGGCTGTCGGCGGGCACGATGTCGCCGGATTCCAGCAGGATCAGGTCGCCCGGCACCAGATCCGCGGAGGCGGTCTGGCGGACGGATCCGGAGCGCAGGACCTTGGTGGAATGCGGCAGCAGTTTCTTGAGCACCGCCAGCGCCCGCTCCGCCTGATAGGCCTGCCAGAAGGAAAACATGCCGTTGATCAGGATCACGCCGATGATCGCAAGGCCGAGCGTGGCCATCCCTTGTCCGGGTTGTTTCCACTCGGCGAAAAACGCGAGCCCCGCGGCGATCCACAGGATGATGGCGAAAAAGTGCACGAACTCGCGGGCAAACGTTAGAACCAGCGGCTCGCCGGCGATTTCCTCCACCTGGTTCGGCCCGAACTCGACGAGTCTCCTCCCGGCCTCGCCCTGCTCCAATCCCGCGGTGCCGCTGTTCAGGCTGGCAAACGCCCCGGTGACCGCGAGATGCTGGATTTTCATGGTTTTTCGGGGGTTGATGATGAAGCGGAAGAAGATTCCCCACGGCGGTAGATCGTGTGATAGACGAGGCCGACCATGCCCGCGCCGCCGACGAGATTGCCGAGGGTGACCGGGACGAGGTTGTGCATCATGCCGGCGACGCCGATGTCGTCGCTCAGGAAGATGCCGAGTGGGATCAAATACATGTTCGCCACACTGTGTTCGAATCCGGCGGCGACGAACGCACAAACCGGGAAGACAATGGCGAGAACCTTGTCGGTCACGGTGCGCCCGGCCATCGCGAGCCAGACGGCGAGGCAGACCAGCACGTTGCACAACACGCCGCGGAAAAACGCCTCGGCGAAGGGCAGTGCGACTTTGGCCGAGGCGATCGCCACGGCGGTGCGGCCGATGGCACCGTCTCCCAACTGCGCGTGACCGGAAAGCGCGACGACCGCCGCCAGCCCGACCGCGCCGATGAAATTCGCGAGATACACGACTGCCAGATTTCCGAGCAGTTTTCCCAGGCTGATCCGGCCCGCCACGTAGGTCATTACTAGCAGATTGTTTCCCGTGAACAACTCGGCTCCGGCGATGACGACGAGGATCAGTCCCAATGAAAACACGATGCCCGCAAGCACCTGTGAGATCGCGAAGTCCAGTCCGGCGTCGCACAGCACGAGCGTGGCGAACAACGAACCCAGACCGATGAATCCACCGGCGAGCACGCCGAGCGCGACCATGGAGGTGAATGGCAGGTTCGCCTTCGCCACACCGACGGTCTCCACCCGCTCGGCGATTTCGCGCGGGGAATAACAGTCGAAACCGAAGATCTCAGCCATTGCCCGTTCCTCCCTCCCGTTTCTCGATGCGCACGGCGACGATCTTGTATTCGGGCGTCATCGCCTGCTTGTCACGGCCTTGCCCGGTGAGATGGTTCACGCCGGTGGCACTCGCATGAAAAGTGGCGAAAAGCTCACCTCCCTTGATCCGGTCGTCGATGTGCAGCGGGAGTTCCGCCACGCCATGGCGGCTGGTGGCGCGGATGATTTCCCCTTCGCCGATTCCGAGGCGTGCGGCATCGGCGGGTGAAATATCGAGCGTGTCGGTGCCACGGAGTTCCCGGTTCGGCGTGCGCATGGTCATGGTGCCGGCGTTGAACTGATAGAGTGTGCGGCCCGTCGTGAGCAGGAACGGATAGTCCGGTGCGGAGGCTTCCGTGGGTTGGCGGAAATCGATGCATTGCAGCGGCGCGGTCTTGGAACCGGCGAAGGAATCCACATGCAGGATTTTCGTGCCGGGATGCGCTTCGTCGGGGCATGGCCACTGCAATCCGCCGTGCTCGAGGCGGTCATAGGTGATGCCTTGACCGGCTTTCCAAACGCCGCGGATTTCGTTCCAGATCTCCTCGGCGGAGTGGAAGGCGAACGCCCTGCCATGGCCCATCGCGCGAGCCACGGCGCAGACGATCTCCCAGTCCGGGAGTGCGTGCCCGGGGGCGGCCACCGCGCGGCGGACCCGCTGCACGCGGCGCTCGGAATTCATGAAGGTGCCGTCTTTTTCAAAGGGCGACGCGGCTGGCAGGAAAACGTGGCCGAACTCCCGCGCGAGTTCGTTGAAGAACAAATCCTGCACGACCACGAAATCGAGTCCGCCGAGTGCTCCATGGGTGCGGATCGCATCGGGATTGGTGAACGAGACGTCGTAGCCGATCGCCCACAGCGCCTTGAGTTCGCTGCGTTCGGCGGCGTCCATCATCTCCATCAGATTCAGGCCGGGCGTGGCTGGCAAAGGGCTGCTCCATGCGGTGGTAAACGCATCGCGGCCCAACTCGATCGGGATAAAACCCGTTAGGTGGCCGGGTTCGCAACCCATGTGGGCGGATCCCTGCACGTTGTTCTGGCCGCGCAGGGGATTCACGCCGGAGCCGGGTTTGCCGAAATTTCCCGTGAGCAGCGCGAGATTCACCAGGGCCATCACGCCTTCGGTGCCTTGCACGTGCTCGGTCATGCCAAGACCGTGGAAAGCCATCGCCGGAGCGGCGGTCGCATAGATCCTTGCTGCGGTGCGGATGTCTTCCGCATCCACGCCGCAGCTTGCGGCCGCCCGTTCGGGGGTCCACGCGCGGACGAATTTCTCGAACTCCCGGTAACCCCTTACCCGCTTTTTCAAGCTGGCGTGGTCGGTCAGGGATTCGGCGAGAATGACGTGGGCGAGGGCGTTTAGCAGCGGCACGTTGGTGCCGGGGCGCAATGCGAGATGCACGTCGGCGTAACGCGCCAACTCGGTGGCGCGGGGGTCGATCACGACCATCTTCGCCCCGCCTAACACCGCCTGCTTGATGCGGGCTCCGACGATCGGATGGGCTTCCGTCGGGTTGCAGCCGCAAATGAGGAAAGAGGCCGCGTGCTCGATGTCGTCAAAGGAATTGGTCGCCGCGCCGGGGCCGAGCATCCGCTTCATGGCCACGGCGGTAGGCGCGTGGCAGACGCGGGCGCAGCAGTCGATGTTGTTGGTGCCGAGCACCACGCGGGCGAATTTCTGCGCCACGTAGTTCTCCTCGTTGGTGCCGCGGGCGGAGCCGAGCATGCCAATGCTCTGCGGACCGTGCGTGTCGAGAATGCCGCGCAGTCGCGAGGCCACGAATTCGTTTGCCTGCTTCCAGGTCACCGCGCGCCATTCGGATCCCTCGCGGATCATCGGCTCGCGCACGCGGTCGGGCGATTGGTTGAAGCCGAAGGCATAGCGGCCCTTCGAGCAGAGATGGCCCTTGTTCACGGGGGCGTCCATCACCGGCTTGATATCCACAATGCCGTTACCGCGCGTGCCGACGAGCATCTCGCAGCCGGTGCCGCAATACGGGCAGGTCGTGCGCGTCCATTTTTCCAACATGCCATGGTCGGGGACCGGTCGGTCGTCGATGGCTCCGGTCGGGCAGGTGTCCGCGCAGGCGCCGCAGCTCACGCAGTCGCTTTCGAGCAGGCTGCCGCTGCGATTCGGGAGGATGCGCGTGGCGTCGCCGCGGTTCCATGTCCGCCAAACGAATTGTCCCTGCAATTCATCACAGATTCTAACGCACCTGAAACAGGAAATGCATCGGGCCATGTCCACGCGAAGATAGGGATGCGTGGTGTCGGTGAAATGCGGGTGCGATTCATCTCCGGTCGCGGTGACGCCATAGTGACGCAGCCAGTGGTGGAACGGCTGGTCGGATTCGACGACCGTCGCCGGATAATCGGCCGCGAGCAGGCGCAGCAAGGTGCGGCGCGCGTCCTCGACCGGCGGCGAGTGCGTCTCGATTTTCATGCCGTCCAGCAGCGGTGTGTTGCAGGCGGAGGCGAAGCGGTCCCAGCCTTCGATGGCGACGACGCAAAGACGGCAAGCACCGGTGGGATGCAGGCGGTCATCGTGACAAAGCGTGGGCACTTCGATGGCATGGGCGCGCAGAGCATGGAGAATCGTCGAACCTTCGGGCGCTTCGCACGGGTTGCCGTTGATCGTTACGTGAAGCACGACGCCACCTCCTTTCCGTAGTAGCGCAGCACGGATTCCGCGAATGCGGCGAGGCCGGTGCCGTGGCCGCACAGGCTGGTGGATTTCAGGACTGTCACTAATTCCAGCCATTCCGCCTCGTCCGCCTTGGTTGTAATGTTAG
>JAIFNK010000194.1 GCA_020047775.1 Akkermansia sp.
TGAGGCGGCTGAGGCGGCTGAGGCGGCTGAGGCGGCTGAGGCGGCTGAGGCGGCTGAGGCGGCTGATGACCTGGCCCCTTCATACCCATCGCGCCCATCTCGCCCTCGTCCCAGCTAGATCCCTGGACGACAAAGCGTCCAGGTTGGCCGGCTCCGGGTATAGGCAACCAAAAAAGCCCATTTTCTGTTGCGAGCAAATTCCAGTTATCTATTCTAGAGACGTGCTGCGGAATTTCGTCATCCGCAATACCGATGAAACTCCTCGCACTGGGGAAACCGAGGAAATAATCATGCCCGCAGTATCTCACAATGAACTGATGTTCATTTTTCGTGGGGTTTCCTTCAAACGCGATTACAGAAAAATTCCTGATGCCTCCGTTAGAATATATCTCCGCCAATTTCTCATAGTAACACATGATTAGATTTTGAGATCAAATCGCGAATAAGTCAAACAAAAGTTGCAAAAATCCATGTGTGGCTTATTGCATCACAACATGACCACGATGATAACCCCGGTCATCAGTTTGAGGATCGTGCCCTCAAGGAAGGCACCCCTCTTTCTCACATCGATGTGAGACATCCAGACTTTCGAGAAGTAACAAAGAAAGTGGCATAGCAACCGACCCCTCCACATGAGAGACACTCTCCACCCGCTTTCCGCGCCGTTCGTTCCTCCCTCTGCTCCCTAGCGTGTGGAGAGAGACTCTCATCCCCCACAAGAGGGCGTGGGAGTGTTGCCAGCCACTCGCTACGATCCTCGCTACACTCCGCCCAGCCTCGCCACGTTGCGGCGGACTTGGGCTACATTACGCTGCGGTCTCCGCTCCCGTCTGGCAACACACCCACCACGGGGCTGCCGCCCCGAACCCCGCCGAGCGGACGCCCGCTCGACCGCGAGTATGTTTCACCCCCAAACTGCTTGACGCAGCCCTGTCATCTCTGGCCAGAATAAGAGTCAATGCACAACAGGGAGCATAATTTGCACACACAATTTACTTGTCGGTATCAGATTTATGTTATGGAATCCGACGTCCACTCCGGTGGATGAGGTCTGATAAACCTCTGTATAGGCGGTCGGCATCGACCGCAACGATGCCGCCAAACCGACCGAATGGCCGGGGAGGCGGTGGCGCATGTCCAAGCCGCCTGCCTTCGGGGAGTCGGCCAAAGGCTATCGCGGTCGGCCTATACCGGCTTTATCACTCCCCGTCCACCAGGAAGGATTAACGCCCTCCTTCCCATGAAAACATCACGAATTGTTCCGATCCTAGCCGCTTTCCTCTGCGGACAGAGTTTCGCGCAGGTAGTCAAAACGCCACCGACCACCACGGTTGCAACCCTTCCGGTTCCCGTCATCGACCACGCTCCCCCGAAAGAACCGATCAAAAAACCGGATTTCAAAATTGAAAGCACTCAGGTCAAGCTCATCGATGTAGTGGAATCCCCGCCCATGTCAGGTCTGCCACCGGTCGAGGGCACCATGACTCTCACAGTCCATAACGTCGCCGATCCCGGCCTGCCCGATCCACCACCACCCGCCCGGCCTAATGTGGACGATTCGAAAGTCTTGGGCGGACTTGAGCCATCGAACGTGAACCGGAGGGACATGGGCATGGTGGCTATCTCGGCCACGGTATATGACCTCAAACGCACCCTGCTGCGGTGTAACATTTACGGTGGAACCGAAAGAAGGGAAATCACCGCTTGGTCGAATATCGATTTCAACCACTTCTGCGGTGTCGGAAATTTTGAGGCCACGGGAGCCAACAAAGAAGTCCGCAGCTATTCCCTGATGATGTGCATCGGCAATGAAAACACCGAAAACCGCAGTGAGCTTCTGGCATCAAAAGGAGTTGAATACGAAGGACCTGAAATCCCAACCATTCCTGACGGGGCACCCGCCTTTGTCATCCAAACCGAAAACCCTGATCCTGAAACGGTTACTCTGATAGAAGACCTCCACGCGCTATACCGCGCCGAAGGACCCCGCATGGCTGAAGCGGCAGCCGCCCGCCAAAAGGCTTACGAGGAAAAGAAAGCCTACCTGCTCGCCAATCCGCCCAAACCCAAAAACGTAACCGTGAATTTCTGGAAACGTGAAAAACCCGCAGCCACAACCACCCCGGAAGGAGGTCAGCCATGAAATCATCCTCCCGTACATGGTTCCTGCCCATGGTCTGCTTTGTCGCCCTCACGACCAAAGGAGGAGGCGACCCCGCGCCGCAACCCAATGTGTTATTCACCCAAGGTCTTCAAGGGACTTTCAATGCGGATTGGGAGGGTGTCGCCGGACGCACTTACTTCATGCAGTTTTCGGTGGATCTCGTCAACTGGCACTATGCGCCATTCATCGACTTCGGCGACGGCCCGCAAAACCGGGGAATCGAAAGCGATTCCGACAAATTCTTCCTCCGTCTCCACTATGGCGACTTCCCCGGAATCACCAGTCTGGACGAGGCGATGAACGCCGACTTGGACGGTGACGGACTCTCGAACATTTACGAGGTCACCCACGGGTACAATCCGTTTGACATCAATTCCACCATCGACGGCCCGGACAACTCGCTCGACCCCGACGCTGATGGCATCGGCAACTCCGTCGAGCAGGCTGCGGGAACCAATCCCATGGCCAAAGACAATCCGCTTCTGAATCTGGATGTCACCGTCGATTGAAAACCCATTCTTTATCCATTTCCCTCTCTCACACCATGTTTCGCGCCATTTTTTTCCGCAGCCTTTTGATTCTGCTACTCTCATGCACACCATCTTTCGCCCAGAGCCTTGCCGACGTGCTGAGTTCCATCCAAGAACGCAAACAGGCATTGGAGCAGCGCACGCAAGTGATATGGCACCTTACTGAAAACTACAGCCCGGACCCTCCCAACGCGGACACTCCACAACAAAATCTCATTGTTTGGGACGGGGTTAACAATGCTTTTCCAACGGATGAAGACACAAACGGGCTCAGCGTCGATGCCCGCATCAAGCTCTTGAACCAGGCTGTCTTGGAGTTCCGCCCCTTGCAAAAGCAATATATCAATCTCCGGAAAGAAGATCTGGCGCAGGGTTCGAAATTCGGCGCGTTGCGCCCGTTCATGCTCGAAGACTTTGCTGAACCAGGCCGCGTGGAGGTTGGAAATTACCATGCGGTGTTGCGTCATCTCGCTTCATCCGTTCGGCAGTTGACTGTATTGGAATGGTCGTTTGCTGGTCTGAAGCAAACGATCCGCACGGGCCAACCGAATTCCACAGCTTGGGAGATCGGCAGCTACGGCTCTCTCATGCTTGAGGATTGCAATGTAACTGGAGGAACAGGTGGATTGGACCAGCAAGTGCTTCATTACAAAGATGTGGCATTATTTGCAGCAACCCCGGGATTGGAAAATCAATTGAATGGCAAGGTGGGGGTTGTGGTCCGCAATCACTGGTCTCCTGCCACAACAGCCACAATCACCGCAGTTGCCCCCACTTCATGGGACCCGGAAGATGGATCTTGTCAGATCGGACTACTCAAACAGAACCCCGATAACGTCTATTCGATGGGGGCCAATCCTCAAATCACCGTAGCGACGTTTCTTGTGCCTCAATGGGAAGGTTCGACTGCTAACACGGCGGTTCCATTGGGCTACCAAGTCCAAAGCCCAGGCGGTCTCTTCGCCACTAACACATGGGAAGAGATAAAAGTATTCAATCAATTTGGAGGCGAAAATATCGTGGGTGCGCCGCATTGCGGATACTATGTTGCTGGGCGTAGTGTAACTGCCTTGTTTGTTCCCACCTTCACCAAGGGTTTGGACACACCTGGAAAATCCGAACTGCTCGCAAAATCCGAAAAGGCATCAAGCACACCTCCTGGAGATGCGAAGCCTGTTCTTCATCCTTCACCCGGCATACTTTTTGGAATTCCATTGGGTGCCAGCCTTGATGGTGGCATTCAAGGCATGATTGGTATCACACCGGGTGAGGTGGATTGGGGGCTTCTCCAACATTCGTTCGAAAAAATCGGGACGCTTGATGGCAGTCCCAGCAATGACTTGAATTACCCGGAACTCAGCTACCGCTTCGATTTCGCCTCCAGCCTGCGGTTCATCGGACCGGCTCAGGAATTCCATGTCGTATATGAAACCTCCCGCAAACCCGCCAAGCGAGGTGCCACACTCCCGGCCCAGATGCCGACACCGCAGCAGGTGGCGGCCATGGGGTGCAAAGTCTTTTTCCGCAACTGGGACCTGCCTCGCCTCAAGCAGGTGGTTTCCCGCGACTTCATCGTCGATATAACCCCACAGGGCCATTATAAGAACGAGGTGAAGATCTATCGCAGGCCGATTGCAGCGGGGCCAGTGGACCGCACGCCTGGCACATTGACGAGTATTGAAGGCGCCGAGTTGGTAAGGACATTGATTATTAGAAATCCGGATGCGGAAAATGACCCTTATCCAGCCACGCCTGAGAAACTGGAAATCACAGGTGACGGCGCGACATATCAAGTATGGCGCACGGGTTATTCGACATATAATGGCGGACTCATACCGCCCGACATCCATTTCTCAGTCAGTGGCGGCACGGCTGAAGCCCACACGAAAGACATGGATTTTCAAGGCGTGGGTCATGTCACCACGGTCACCAAAATTGGCAATAATACAGTTTCATCCGAAACCATCAACGATGCGAAATGGTTTTGGTATTCGGGCATGGAACCCGCCAACCGCGCGATTACGAAGGGTATCCAGATCACGAACGTGACGAACTCATTTCCTCCGGGAGATCCCGCATGGCCCAATGAACCCAGAGTGGATTGGTATCCCCTGTCCAGTCACATCACCATCACCAACGAACCCAATATTGATCTGACGTGGACGACTAGCGGAAGGCTCGCCAGTGCGGCTCAAGGAAGCTGGAAGACGGAATACTCCATTGACGAAGAAGGTGCACTCAAGGCTGAATCGAAATTCAACAACACCCTGTACGCCACGACATGGACCGAATGGAGCGGCAATGGCCGCGTTATCAAAACATACAGCGCTCCGGACGGATCTGTCACTTTGAAGAGCGCCGCAGCCGTCGATTGGTCGGAACTCACGCTCGGCGATTTCACCGGCACCGGTCTTCCGGGTCTGCCATATCAACTCACCCGCAAAGACGGCAACGAAACCAAATGGACATGGACGCTTGGTGCCGATCACTCCGGCGCAGTCAAAGTCGAATCCGGCCAGTTTTCCGAAGGCAATCTTCAAACCGGAAAAACTCAGTGGACCGCCTGGAATGACCGCAGTTATCCTACAATCACCACAACGGATCTAACTGCCAATGAAACGACACTAGTCGCCTTCTCCGGGGCGAGCCAGTCCACCGGATGGGGCGCTCCCGAGCAATGGGCGAACTACCTTACCAATCTCTCCAGCGTCATCGCGTATCAACCGGGTCTCACCCGACCGAGTTCCATCACATCACCGTTGGGACTTGCCACCGTATTTTCCGACTACGACGTTTTCAACCGGCCCGGAAAAACTGTTAGCAACGGGATCACCGCCACCCATAACTATGCCGCTCTTTCCGTGACCAGCACCTACGGCGGCACGGGTGTCGTAACAGGTTCGCAATCCTCGATGACAAGCAATGTCGAGGGCACATCGATCACTCAGGGAATGACTTGGGGTGGGGTGACGCAATCCACCGGCACGGACCGCGGCGCATCCGCGACCACCCTCACCGGCACTCATAGCCTTTTTGGTTCCTCCGGATCGACAATCCGCAAAAACGACGGTTCTCTCTCCGCCGCCACCGGTGACACACTCGCTTTTGGCGGCGTGTCGGGCAACGCGCTTTCTATCGTCAACGGCCTGCTCGTCACTAAATCCGCCGTTACGAATCGCCCCGGCACCTTCGCCGAAACCCACACCGATGCTTGGGGCCGCACCCGCAAGGTCGTCACCCCGTCCAAATCTGGCAGCGGCAACACCGAAACCACCGTCGACTACAGCTTACCGGAGAATCCGCTCAAGCGCGTTATCACCACCGAACCGTCTGGCCGCATTCTCATCACGGAAAGCGATGCTGCCGGGACAATTTCCCGCTCTGGAATCGACGTGAATGACAATGGCTCACTCGGAGCTACCGATCGCTACACCGAATCCATTACTACTGTGGAAACCGGCATGGTGGTCACCACCCTAAGTGTCACCGAGGATAGCGGCCTCCGCGAAGTCCTGGAAACCAAGTGGACACCATCGTCCGGAGTCACCGTCACCAAGATCAACGGCGGCGAGGAAACCATCACCACCACCCCGAATTACACGGCAAAGACCGTCACCACCTCCTCTAACAAAGGTTGGAGCAAGACGGATAGCATCAACAACCTTGGCCTGGCGACAAACAGCACCCTGACCGGCACCGGCATTCCCCACACGGAACTCAAGCCCGTGTGGCGCGCCGATGGATCTCTCGCGTCGGTTGACTTCGACACCATCACCGGCCCGGATAACCAAAAGGAAACCCACACGGCCAGCTTCAACACGAACGGCACCCTCGCAACACTCATAGCACCCGGTCGCGGCAATATCCTTGGCGGTCACAGCATCAGCAATGGTGAAGAAACCCTCACTGTCAACGGCATCACGAATACCGCCAAACTGGATGGCACCCAGGACAGCACCAGCGGAGCGAACGTCATCGGTAAGACCGACACTCTCGTCCCTAATCTTGATAGCTACGAATACACTGACAGCAACGGATACAAGAAAAACACCCATCCTGCCGTCGGCGCAGATACCGCAACCTATTTTAATGCCTCCGGAGTCTCTATAGCCAAAAGATATGCCGATGCCTCCTTTGAGGCGTTCGGTTACGTTGGCGAACGCCTCGCCACCAGTTCCCTCGCCCGTGGCGGTGCACTCGCGCTAGGCTACTCAAACAATGGAGCAAAAGACCTTGTTTCCGCTGATTGGCCTGCCATGGCTTCCGGCCCACTCACCACCCCCAGCATCTCTCATAGTTTCGATTACACTCGATCAGGGCAAATCAAGACCCTTGGCGACCCATCCGGCACACGCAGCCTAGTCTACCAGAACGGCAGGCTTTCAGCGACCACTTACACCACCGGCTTGCTCAAGGGATACCAAATCATCCCCGGACGCGATCCCGTCGGACGTCAAACGGGCACACTCATCAATCGCTACGGAGCCACCATCCACAGCACGCAAAAAGCTCCCAACGGCGTAAGCGATCAGATCACGAATCTAGCCTCAGGCAACATCACCGCCACGCCCCAGCGCGATGGGGCAGGACGTATCACCGGATACATTTGGAGTGATGGAACGAACAGCGTCACCCAAACATGGACGCGCGGCACGGGCGGACGCATCCAGTCCGCAGGCTCCAATGTCACCAGCGCACCCTCGTTCAATTATGCAGCTGGAGAAAATTCCTTCGACGAATTTGGCCGCCGCTTGAAATGTGAAACGGCAGGCGACGCATGGGTCTATATTTATGGGGAGGGCGGACAACTCATCTCAGCCATCCATCCCACACTCGGCACGTTCACATATTCCTTTGATGGCATCGGACGACGACTTGGAAAAGGTCCGGTGGAAGCTGATCCCAACACCACCGACGTTCTCAACCGCACCACCGCTTGGACGAATAGCCAGAACAAGACCCTGACCATCCATGCCAATCCCGCCGCAAGAGTCTGGTACAACGGCACCGAAATTCAAAACTTCACCGGCACCCACAGCGCGACCATCACTCCACCGGGTGCTGAGGGTGGCTGGGTGCCATGGAACACCCTGGCCGTCATCGAAGGCGCAGGCGAAGGAGCCGGGAATCCTGCCGCCAATCCATTAGCCAGCCCGGACGCCAAGGCTGAGAAAAAGGGTGCTGTCTGGGTGCCACCCATCGCCGAAACCCTGACATACGATGACGCTGGAAACCGGCAATCTTCCGCCCAGTGGAATTTTGGCTGGGACGCGAAAAACCAACTCGCCCGCGCCCGCACCAAGGATTACAACACCGCCGCCCAAGGCTACGACATCACGTTCACGTATGACGCGGAAGGCCGTCGGGTGAAAAAGCACATCATCGAATACCAGGCAGGCGTGCGGGTAGCTGAAAAAATCATTACTTTTATCTGGGACGGATGGGAGCTTCTCTACGAACGCCATCAACTCCCTAGCGGACTAACAACACTTGAAAGAAAATATCTCTGGGGACCTGACATCTGCGACGGTGCAGCAGGCGGAGCAGGTGGTTTGCTCCTTATTCGTGAAACCAAGGGAAACACCACCACGGAAATCATCCCCCTGTATGATGGCACCGGCCACGTAGCCGCACTAACAAACATCAACAAGGATTTGTTGGCCAGCTATGCCTACGGCCCGTTTGGTGAGAGAATTTCCGCCACCGGCCCGAAAGCCAACAGCAACCCTTGGAGATTCCAAACCAAATACCTCGACGAGGAAACCGGCCTCTATTATTTTGGTCACCGCTACTATGATCCAATCACAGGGCAGTGGCTCTCGCGTGAAATCCTCGGGGAAAGCGAGTCGCCCAACCTTTACACTCTAACGGGGAACGATCCCATCAACTTTGTGGACGTTCTCGGCCTCGCCAAAGTCGCGACCGAC
>JAIFNK010000138.1 GCA_020047775.1 Akkermansia sp.
GCCTCACGGGCAGGGCCGACACAAAAAAGATTGGATCTACCGCAAAGCCGCTGGGGCCGCGATGGGTCGCAGGGAAAATTCTCGGAAAATCGGGTCCGGCAGGTCACTGCGACATCGTCACGGCGTCCGGGCGTGATTTGCGGAAATCGGTGCCCCGATCGTAGATGCCTAACGAATTGACCAAGCCAGCAACTATTCAGAATCACCTCCTGTTACTTGCCCTTACTGTCATTCGGCTCAGTTCCGGCCAGAAGTTTGTCCAAATATTCCTGGCTGAACGACTGGCCGGGCTGGAACGCGTCGCTGCCAATGTAGGTCAGCAGGCTGTTGCGCACGCGCCGGATCACCGGATCAGGAGACTTGGGTTGCTCCTTGAGATCGAAGCCGCAGACGAGCAGTTGCCCGCTGCCAACGCGTCCTTCAAACACCACGCCGAGTTTGTGATTGCGCGCGAAGTTGTCGATCACCTGAACGATGGGCCGGAAGTCGGCAGGGGAGTCATCGAGGATGAACAAGCGGGAGCGCTGCATCAGTCCATACCACTGCCAGTTGCTGTGCGACTCGGTGGGGAAACCCTTGAACAGCGGATGAGAGGGATCGCAAAGCAGTCCCATCGTGTTCGGTTTTTGATCGGGAAACCAAACCGGACTCCAGAACACCGGCAGGAACTTGCCACCGAAGCACTGCGTGCCTTGGCAGGCCGATGCATCCAGCAGCACTTTCTTACCTTGTGCCAGCGCATTCCTGGCCTGTTCCCAGTTGTCACAGGTCACCACGCCGTCCGCAGGCCGGGCATCCTCTTCGGGTGGATAAACCCAGATGTCCCAATCGTTGGAGAACCCGCCGGCTGATACCTCGACTTTGAGTTTGGTCGCAGTGTCCACCTGCTTCAACGTGGCGTTGATTTGCCCCAACGACGTCAGCCCACCTGTTGCGATGTTCGCCATTGGAAGGTTGCCCGCTGAGATTTGGCGGCCTTGCGGATCGGTGATCTTCCATGTCGGACGCACGCCCTCAAGTTTCGAGGCGCCGTAGTGGGCGATCTCGACACTGGCCGTGTAGGGTTCATCCGAGGAATAGGCCCTCTTCGGCATCCGCAGCAGTGGCACGGTGACATTGCAGAAGCGGCGATAGGCTTCTGGAGTGATGAAGCCTTTGGATTCCCAGAACGCATTCAGCGGCCCGACCAGTGCAGTGCCTTGCGTCGGATAATCGTGCAGATCCAGCAACTGGATCCCGCCGTATTTTGGCGTCCGCAGCAGCACTTCGATCTCCTCCTTGTAAAGCAGGGTCGCGAACCTGCCGCATGCGTCAACGTAGCGGGGCTCCAAATCGGCCAGATGCTTGCTGGCCAGATCCTCCCGCACCCGCTCGTAGTTTTTGAGAGTCATGACTCCATTCCACTTGGAGATCTCGCGTGAGTCCGGCCAATACATCCACTGTCCGATCTCGTGGGCGATTACCGGATGCGGATCCCCCTTCACAACCTCGGTTAGATCGCGTGCGGTGCCGGGCCCCTTGATGCCCCGGCCATCGACTTTCACGGTGAACTGCCGGTTCGGAGCCATCTGCGTGTGGTTCGATGCGGAGGTATAGAGGTGCCGTGAATCCCGTTCCCGCAACATTTCCACCCAACGTGTGAGAGTCTTCATGTCCCCGCCAAACTCATTGCCGAGCGCCATCAGACAAAACGAAGGATGATTTCCATAGGTGTCCACGATGCGGCGGTATTCCGCTTCGAGAAACACATCGCGTTCGGTATTCTTCCCGGCTGGGACATTGGCGACAGGCCCCTCGACCTGCAGGATGATCCCTTCTTCATCGGCTGCAACAAATGCGGCTTCCGGCGGACACCAGGAATGGAAACGCATGTGGTTGAGCCCATACGATTGGATCACCCGGTAAATCTTCCTCCACGCTTCGACATCGGTCGGAGGATATCCGGTGAGCGGCCACACCGAACACTCCAGTGTTCCGCGAAGAAAGAGCGGACGGCCATTCATGGTGAATTGCGTCTCCATGGTGCTGAAATCCCGGAGCCCGAACCGCACCGTTTTTTGATGGTCACCAAGCCGGACCGTCATGTTCTGCATCTTGGGTGAGAACTCATCCCATAATGCGGCGTCCGGCAGCGGCACTTCAAGCTCCGCATTGCCACCCTGTTCGTCCCAACTCACCGGGCATTTCATGGTGCCGACATCCAGAACTCCATTCCCGGGTTTGCCCGTGGCGTTGCCGACGCGCACCTTCACCCATGCGATCTTCCTTTTTGCATCCGGATGGACATTCACCGCATCCACCCAGACTGCTGGAGTGGCATTCAGTTCGATGCGGCCGATGATGCCGTTCATGTTGCCCCAGGTGCCGCCGTACAATGCGGAGACAAACTGGCCGAGATCGAATTTGACCGTGTTGTCCACGCGGATTTCGAGACGGTGTTTCCCGGGTTTGAGATCGATGCCGAGGTCATGCACATGCGGAGTCACAAGGCTGTCCTGGGAGCCGACTCGCTTGCCGTCGATCGAGACGGTGGTGACCCACCTGCACCGCTCAAGAAACAGGGTCACACGTTTGCCCTCCCAATCGCGCGGGATTTCGATGTCGCGTTGGTACCATGCGGGACCGGCGTAGTCATGAACCAGCCAGGGACCTGATAGATCGATGTTTTTCGAGTTTTTCGGACCAAGGCCGGCATCGCTCATCGTCCCGGGCAATCTGATGGATTCCGAATAACCCTTGTCACCGGTCAGGCTGAACTTCCATTCACCGGCCAGTGAAATGCCGGATTCCTGAGCGCTCGCAATGCAAACAACTCCCAACACAAGAAAAACCAGGGTTTTCATATCTATCAGGCCGGAGCCATGGGGACGCTACGTGGCGCGGAGGTTCATTCTTTCAAGCTGCAGGAATTTGCTTTCTGCGGGATGCCCCTGAAAGAGCCATTGGATCGAATCGGAGGGCGGAGAAATGGGGGTTGGCTGGTGTTTGACCCGTAGCAAGCAACTTTGCAGTCCGGCTGGAAAACCGCTGAGAATGTTTTTGCCCATGTTCGGTCATTTGTAGCGTGGATGCCGTGGGTCATGGAAGCGTGGATTGAAATTGATAAGTGCCACTGCCCACCTCGAATGCCGCCTCGCTGTTTTCGCAGCGGATCAATTTAAAGCCCGTTGCCTGTTTTGCAGTTTTGCCAGATTCGGTGACGGACACCGCATCCCGCGCCGGCATGAATACCGTTGCGGTGGTGTTGGCGGGAACCGTGACCTCGATCGTGAGCTTCTCGTCCTCGCGTCTCCAGTTGCTGACGATGCGGCCATGGGGTGAGTCGTAGTGCGCCTTGACCCAGGTCAGGTCGCCCACGATGGCCGGCTTGATCAGGATCTTCTTGAAGCCGGGTGCCGCCGGATCGGGGC
Source organism: Akkermansia sp. (assembly GCA_020047775.1). Taxonomy (GTDB): domain Bacteria; phylum Verrucomicrobiota; class Verrucomicrobiia; order Verrucomicrobiales; family Akkermansiaceae; genus Luteolibacter. Next base: position 3,411 of record JAIFNK010000138.1, read on the forward strand.
GGATGCCGGCGAGCCCCTGATAGAACCAGCCGCTCGGACAGGTGAAACAGGAATGGATCTGGGAGTAATACCCGTTCCACTGTTCCCACAAGGTGGTGGCACCTTGCGAGAGCATGTAGCCCCATCCCGGGTAGGTGGTCTGATTCATGATGGTGTATACCAAGTCGTTTCGCCCCGTCTCCTGAAGATACTGGAGAAGGAAGTAGGTGCCCAGCATGCCGGTATCCAGATGGCCCTTGTTCTTGACCTGGATCAACTCTTCGAGGCGCTTCATGACGGTTTCCTTCAGGTCCTCAGGCACCACACCCGTCATCAGGGGCATGAGTTGGTAAGCCTGCTCGTCGATCACGTATTGCCCGGCCTCAACATTGTAAAACTCCTTGTGAATGAGCGGCCGGATTTCCCGGAGCCTTGCCAGCCAGCGTTGCGACTCGTTGGTCTTGCCGAGAATTCCGGCAGCCTTGGCCAGTTGTTCGATGAGATAAATCCGGTAGCAATTGTTGAACAATTCCTGAGCCGGTTTTTCCGGCCAGTTCTTGGTATCCATGCCGCGTCCCGGCGGCACCCAATCCCCGATGAAATCCCACTTGCCACCATAGGCCCTGAGGACGCCATCCTTACAACGGCTTTCCAGAAACTCGACATACCTTCGCATCGGTTCGTAGGCGCGCTCAAGCAATCGCTTGTCGCCATGGAATTGATAGAGCTTGGCAGGCAACACGCAGCCCGCGCCACCCCAGGCCGGGCCGCCGCCACCCCCTTGGTCCGGCGCCGTGTGCGGCAGATCACCCGTCGTCTGCTGCCCATCCAGCCAGTCCTCCGTCCACTTCGCATAAAAAGCGGGGGCGTTGCGGCTCATGACCAGCGATTCGACACCCAACTGCCCATCGCCATAACCCAAGCGCTCGCGATGCGGGCAGTCCACCATGTAGCCACCGAGATTCAGGCTGCGCAGCGTCCACACATTCACCTGATGGATGCGGTTGAACAATTCGTTGGAGCATGAAAAATCTCCGGCATCCTTGAGATCCGATTCGATCAGCAGCGCCTCGGCGTCGCCCTTTTGCGGTGCCTTTGGCAAGCCCTCGACGATGACGTAGCGAAAACCGTGATAGTTGAACTTCGAGCAGAACGCCTCGCCATGATTGCCAGCTGAAATGAACTCATCAATCTGCTTGAATGTCTGATAGGCGATCCCGCCACCATCCGTCTTGATGGTCCAGGCCGCGGTCGCCTTGATATCACCCGCCGGTGTCTTGTCCCCGGCAGGAGACTGGAACCGCTTGTCGGCGTAGCGCATGACCACCTTCTGCCCCGGTTCAAGCGAGGGCATTTTCAGCCGCAGCCATCCGGTGAGGTTGGTGCCGAAATCCAGCTCCCAGACATTCGTGGCAAGAGCGGTGCATTTTGCCAGCGGAATCACCGCGCCGATCCGGTTCGGCTCGCAGGACTGCGCTACCACCAAACCCTCTGGCGCATCACACTCGGTCACCGGCTTCCATTCCCCGGCTTTGCAGCCTGGCTTGCTCCAGTCGGGAATGGCCCGGCGCGCATCGACGCACTCGCCGCCGAAATCGCCCCATTTCCAAGTGCCCAGCAGGCCATGAGTGCTCGGAGAAAAGCTCCACGAACGATCCGTTCCGACCACCACATCCTGTCCATCAACCGTCATGTGGATCTGCGCCCTTGCTTGGATTCCGGAGCGGGACCAGCCTCTACCCAGCCACAGGCCAATGCAATTGTCACCCGCCCGCAGCAGCTTGCTGATGTCATGCGCACGATAAAGCGACCGCTTCCGCAGATCCGAGACCGCAGGGGAAAGCACATCGTCCCCGACCTTGTTTCCATTCACATACAATTCATAGTAGCCCCTGACGTTCACAAATGCGATTGCCGACTCCGGGTTAGCCGCGAGCTTGAACTCCTTGCGAACCCATGGTGATGTCTCAACGGTCGTAAATTCAATCCACTTCGCATTCCAGTCCGCAGGTTCAAGCACCCCCATGGTCCACATCGCCGGTTCACTCCAGCCTTCACCATGGCTTCGACCGGCAAGCCATACCCTGACTTTCCAATAGCACCGCATGCGGGGTGCCAATGGTTTCCCTTTGTATTCCACCTGGATGCTTTGATCTCCATCCACCTTGCCACTGTCCCACAAATCGCCCTGGTCCTTGGCCAGCAGCTCCATGCTTGAAGCCACCAGCACCTGATAGGCTGCCTGTGCGATGCCGCGCGTTGCCGATGACGAATCGCCCTCCGTGATCTTCCAACTGAGTCGCGGCTTGACCGCATCGATGCCGAACGGGTTTTCCAGATATTCGCAACGCAGGTTTGTCAGTTCGGCGGCGCGCAGGGATACCAGCGATACAAGGATCAGGACAACGAAAGTCAGGAATGATGTTTTCATCATTATCTGCTTCCTACGCGGCTGGATGGGATGCTGTTTCAAACCATAAGGAGGAAACTCCGCTGCAGGAGTTTGCTTGCTGCGGGAAGTTCCTGCAAGAGCCGTTGGGGGAGTCTTCGCCGCGCTACGCCTGACCAAGCCGGAACGGCCTGCCGGTCGTAGCCTTGGCGAAGACCTGAGGGCGGGGAAATGGACTCGTGGAGGTGATGGGCATGATGCATAGGAGCTTCCCGTTCATCATGGTCTTAATTCTTTTCAGGAACGCGATGGAGCACGGCACAACCGCGGGGACCGACCCGCACAGTGAGTGGGTCGGTGAGGGTGCCTACATTTTTTTGGCGCCAGGCGTCGCGCATGCGGCAAGACCGCTTGATGCCGAGATCCGCCAGGGTGACACTGATTTCACGATCCCCTTGTTTCGAGAGGTCAAATAGACCGATGGCGCAGGTGCCGTCGGAGAGTTCTTTTTTGAGAATCCAGACGTCGTCGTCCATGCGCACGGGGGCGGCGCAACGTCCCAGAACATCCTGATTGATGGCGATCATCTCAGGATTGCAAAGCAATCCGCGGGTGAAATCGTCAATCGCCCCCATGTCGCCGGAAAAGAACAGGGGGCAGGCCATGAGACACCACAGCGACATATAACTGTATTGCTCGTTGGGAGTGAGTTCGACCGAAGCGGGCGGGCTGGCCTTGTCGAAAGGTGAGACCCACTTGCCAAGGATCAGATAGTCGGGGTCGTTCCATGAGGAGGGGCCGTTGTGCTCGCCGATTTCGATCGTCTTGCGGGCAATCTCGTAAACCCCGTTCTTCATGATGGTGTGGCCGAGATCGCCTCCCACACGCCATGATTGGCCGACTTCTTTCCCCAATTTCCAAACTTCACCCAGGCCGTATTGACAGAGGTTGAGCTGGATGTCGCGTTTCTGCCGCGCGAGCATCGGGGCGATCAAACGGAAGGGTGCCTGATGGGCGGCTTTCTGTTCCTCTTTGGGCAGGGCATAAATGATCTTCGCATAGGTGCACAGGTCGTATTTCAGCAGGTCGAACCCCCAGTTCGCATAGGTTTCCACATCGATGGCCTCGTGACCATGACTGCCCTCGAACTGCTGGCAGGTGCGCGGGCCGGGCGATGAGTAGATGCCGGCCTTCAGACCGAGTCCGTGGATGAAGCCGGTCAGGGCCGGGAGACGGAGTGAGGATCTGCGGGCCTGCAATCCGCGCATCGTAGGTTTCCGCACTGGCGGAGGCAATCAGGCCGGGAAATGCGAGACACGCGGCCATGAGTCTGGGAAGAAGAATGTTTCGATCGGAATGGCGTCTTGGGCTGGGTTTCATGGATTCAGCGATTGTTAAATGCCGGTGAGTGCTCATGGTTGCGGGTAGCCCCTGAAAGAGACATTGCTGCGGCAGGGCAGCTTGGGCTCACTCGCGGCGAGCAAATTTCCCAGCCGCAAGCGCCACAGTTATGGCAGTTTGATCTCGGCTGACTCCCCGTTTGCCAGATCGTGTTCGGCGACGGTGCGTCCGTCCTGAAGGACGGTCAGGTGCTGCTTTTGGCCACGTCGCTCCACGAGTACGTCGAAGTTGCGGTTGAAGGCGCGCACCGAGCGCAAGGCCATGCGCGGCCAACCGTCCGGCAGGCGCGGCGTGATGCGGAAACTGCTCAGCCCTGATGGATGAAGCCCGAACAGACCTTCGGTGAAAATCCGGCAATACAGGGCGCTTTCGGACGAGAGGTGGCGCTGGTCGCCTTCCGGCCATGCCTCTACGGGGTATGGGACGTGATCGCCTAACAGCCGCCGCCTGGTGTAGTCCGCGAGGTAGCGCATGCCTGTATTCGTCTCACCGGCCTGGAGCACGCCGCGCAGCCCGTAGAGCGTGGAGCGGTCCCAGAACGCGAGGTCGCCCGCCTGCGAGGCGAGTCCGTCCGCGCTCCAGAGCCGTGGTGAGAACAGCGCGGCTACGGTGCCATCGCGGCGGTCCATGATCCCCATGCACAGCGGCAGGCAGATCCACGAGCGCAACACATCGTTTCCATCATAATAGCGGTAGGTATCGAAGCCCTCGACCTTCGACCCGAAGTATCTCTCGATCGCCTTTGCCAGGGCGTCCGCCTGTTGGTCGTAATCGCGCGCCTCTTGATTGAAGCCGAGCGCGCGACCCAGATCGGCGGCAGCGCGGAGGCCGCCGTAGTGCAGCGAGGAAGTGGAAAGGTTCGCCTTGCCGGTGGGCAGGCGTCCTTCGAGTTCGTCGCTGTCGGATGCGACCACGCCGTCGGGTGTGGTCTTGCGTTTGGAATATTCCAAACACCATTGGATGGCGGGCCAGAGTTCCTTGGCGATGTCCTTGTCGCCGCGTGCGAGGCAGAAACGTGCGCAGCCATAGGCATACATCGCCGCATCGCCGCGGTCGCCGCCGGTGCGGGCGATGCTGATGCCTTCGGCGTAGAGCGAGGGAGGGACCGGGTTGTAGTCCGGCGTCATGTGTTTCTGGAACAGCCGGTAGGTGTCGAGTGAAGCCTGGTTTCCATTAGGGTCGCCGAGAAACGGAAAGAAGGGTCCGGCGTATTCGACGTTGTCGTTGCACCAGCAGGCGGCGTAGTAGGCCATGCCGCCGCGCGTGGAGTTGATGGCCTCTGCCACGCGCAGCTTGCAGAATGCGAAGGCGCGATCAAGCTCTGGATCGGGCGTCTCAAGGCGGAGATCAC
>JAIFNK010000222.1 GCA_020047775.1 Akkermansia sp.
GTCGGCGCGTTTTGGGTGTTCCAGATCATCCGCGAGCCCGAGAAAAAAGTCGATTTCATGCCGCCGGGTGGCGGTGGCGGCGCACGGGGTGCTGAATCCGTCGCGGTCAAGAAACGGGCACAAATCACCCCGCCGACCAGTAGCAAAAGAGTCTTTGCCGAAGGTGCCCAATCTTCCTATTCAATTCCCGAGCAAGGGGACAATTTCGGGGAAATGTCCACCCTCAGTTCTCTCAGTGGCGGCGGCATGTCGGGCGGTTTGGGCGGTTCTGGCTCGGGATCCGGGTTTGGCAAAGGCACCGGCATGGGTGGCGGTGCTGGATTCGGCGCGGGTGTCGGGAAATTGTTCGGTTTGATCCCGGAATCCATGCGCAAGCGCTGCTCCAAGGAGGACCGGCTTTCCCGCCTCAAGGAAAACGGTGGCACCCCCGCCTGCGACGAGGCTGTCCTGAAAGGCCTACGTTGGTTGAAAACGAATCAGAGTCCCGATGGCTCCTGGGGGAAAGTGAACAAGCCAGCCATGACCGGGTTGGCGCTGCTGGCCTACTTCGGCCACTGCGAGACTCCGGTGTCCGAAGAATTTGGCGAATCCTGCACGAAAGCCATCGTCTATCTGGTCGGTGTGGGTATGAAAAACAAAGGCATTTTGGGGAGTGGCACGATGGGTCAAAACACGCCTTATGAGCATGGTATCGCCACTTATGCCTTGGGCGAAGCCGCGACCTTCTGCAAAGAACTGAAACTTGATATCCCCAATCTCATGGAGATTACCGAAAAGGCCGGCCAGTTCATTATCGACAACCAAAACAAAAATGGGGGATGGGCTTATTCTTATGCAACGGATAAAGGTCACACTGACACTTCCGTGGCCGGCTGGCAGCTTCAAGCGCTCAAGGCATGCAGCCATAGTGGAATTCGCTATAAGGGAATGGATTCTTCGGTGAATAAGGGCCTCCAATACATGTTGCTTTGTCAGGCTGAGAATGGCAGTTTTGGCTACAACGGACGGGGCGGTCGGGCACTGACAGGTGTGGGGACGCTTTGTTTACAGATGTGGGGCAAGGAAAAGTCCAAAGAGGCCCGCAACGGCGTCAAATTCATCAAGGAAAACTTCAAACTGGATTGGAACACCGCAAACTCCGACCTTTACAGCCATTATTATGCATCCCAGGCCATGATGCAGGCGGGCGGCAGCAATTGGAAATCCTACAACGACCTTTTCCGCGACCAACTCCTCAACAACCAGAACCCGGATGGCTCCTGGAAAGCACCCAAGTTCGTCGGGCACGGCCAAACCGTCGAAAACAATGTCTACCGCAACACGCTGTGTATCCTCATGCTGGAAGTTTATTACCGCTTCCTCAACTCCACCGGCAGTGGAAACAAGGGCAGGCCGGGGATTTGAGCGGGCTTCCAAAGAGCGGCGCGAAACCAGCGTCAGCTCGAAATTCAAGATTTTTGTCACAATCGGTGCCAACTAGGTTGCGTACGCGGAGAGTGTGTTCCACATTCTCAAAAATCTGAGTCAGCCAAGAGTCGCGGAATTCACCTTCCACGCGGGTTGTCCTGATCCGTGTCCGTCAGTTTCATCGAAATAGCCAACCTACGACCACCATGGACTTATACGATAGCGAAGGGAATCTCATCCAAGTGGTTGAGGCTAAGCAAACGATTTGGCAGAAGATGGGGGCGGGGTCGTTGCTTATCGCCGCCCTTTTCCATGCTATCCTGTTAGTGGTTGGTGCCTTCTGGGTGTTCCAGATCATCCGGGAACCTGAGAAAAAGGTCGATTTCATGCCGCCGGGTGGCGGCGGCGGCGCTCGCGGCGCGGAATCGGTCGCGGTCAAGAAACGGGCACAAATCACCCCGCCGACCAGTAGCAAAAGAGTCTTTGCCGAAGGAGCCCAGTCCTCTTATTCGATTCCCGAACAGGGCGACAACTTCGGAGAAATGTCCACCCTCAGCTCGCTCAGTGGCGGCGGGATGTCCGGCGGCCTTGGCGGATCGGGGTCAGGATCGGGATTCGGCAAGGGATCGGGTGTCGGTGGTGGTGCCGGCTTCGGTGGCGGAGTCGGGAAGATGTTCGGCTTGATTCCGGAGTCCATGCGCAAGCGTTGTTCCAAGGAAGACCGACTCGCCCGCCTCAAGGAAAATGGTGGCACTCCCGCGTGTGAAGAGGCCGTCGTGAAAGGCTTGCGTTGGTTGAAAGCGAATCAGAATCCCGATGGATCCTGGGGCTCCACGACTCAGCCGGCCATGACGGGGCTGGCGCTGCTCGCCTATTTCGGCCATTGCGAGACTCCGGTGTCTGAGGAATTCGGCGAGTCCTGCACCAAAGGAATCACCTACCTCGTTGGAGTCGGCATGAAAAACAACGGCAAAATGGCCAGCAATTTCACCTCCAACGGTTGGGTTTATGAGCACGGCATCGCGACCTACGCGCTGGGTGAGGCCGCCACCTTTTGTAAGGACATTAAATTCGATGTCCCCAATCTGATGGATATCGCCGAAAAGGCCGGCCAGTTCATCATCGACAATCAGAACATAAACGGCGGATGGGCTTACATGTATGCCACGTCGAAGGGCCACACCGACACCTCGGTCGTCGGCTGGCAACTCCAAGCGCTCAAGGCATGCAGCCATACCGGGATCAAATACAAGGGGATGAATTCCTCGATCAAGAAAGGCCTCGAGTATATGGCCTCCTGCCAGAACGAGAACGGCGGATTTGGCTACACCGGTCCGAACGGGCCTTCGGGTAATAAAAAGTATTTCGGACTGACGGGCGTCGGTGTCCTTTGCCACCAGATGTGGGGCAAGGAGAACTCAAAAGAGGCCCGTAAAGGCGTCAAATACATCAGGGAAAACACCAAATTGGATTGGAAGACCGCAGACTCCGATCTCTACAGCCATTATTACGAATCCCAAGCCATGATGCAGGCGGGCGGCAGCGATTGGAAGTTCTATAACGAGCTCTTCCGCGACCAACTCCTTAACAACCAGAACCCGGATGGCTCATGGAAAGCTCCCGGGTTCACGGGCCACGGCCTGAGTCCCGGCAACGCGGTCTACCGCAACACACTCTGCATCCTGATGTTGGAAGTCTATTATCGCTTCCTCAACTCCAGCGGCGGCGGAGCAAGGGAAAGGCCGGGAATTTGATCGCATTTCCGTGCGGGGGCGCATCAGGGCTCCTTTGGATCCGGGCTGTGGCAGGGGAATGCGAAAGATTTTAGGATTTAAAACGTAGTGGCACTTGGCGTTGCCCGGACTTGCGTTCGCTGCCAATGTCCGTAGACTCCTCATACATTCATGAAGTGCTGCCATTTCTCAGTCACGGGATTTTTCCTCTCCGCACTCGTTGTCTCCGCTGCCGCTGAAACGCCGGTTCCCGCAGTCAAGGAAACGAACTTCCTCGAAATCCTCGCGAAGGGGGGCATCATGATGTATCCACTCGGGCTGATGTCGGTCATCACCGTTCTCCTGGTGCTGATTTTCCTGCTTACCATCCGCCGCAATGCGATCGTCAGCGACGCTTTCATGAACCACGTCGAGTCCATGATCCGCAAGCGCGACTACATGGGGCTGAGTGCCTTGAGTCACCGCCGCAACGAGTGCATGGCCCGCATCACCCAGAAGACCTTGGATTTCATGACCGCCAATCCGGGAGCTTCTATCGAAAATGTCCGGGAAATCGCCCAGGCCGAGGGTTCCCACCAGGCCGGTCTGCTTACCTCACGGGTCACCTACCTGGCCGATATTGGCGCGATTGCACCGATGGTCGGGCTGCTCGGCACGGTCTTCGGGATGATCGAGGCGTTTTTCCAGATTTCCTCTGGAGCAGTGCCGGGGGTTCGGGAAATGGGACTCGCGGAAGGCGTTTCCAAAGCGCTCATCGCTACCGCCGGCGGCCTGGCCATCAGCATTCCGGCACTTGCCTTCTACTCGATTTTCCGTGGGCGGGTCCAGAAATACGTGTCGGAACTTGAGGCTGCCGCCACCCACTTCGTCATCCTTTTGCAAACACCGGTCGAACGCCAACCGGTCCAGTCGTATGCGAATCCCGCACCTCGCCCGCGTGAGGACTACGCCATGCCGGTCGCCTCGCCCCTCGCCGGTGAACGGCCCGACCTTCACGGCATTTAATCCGCTTCCAGGATGAAATTCTCCAGTCGCCAACCACCAGCGATTTCCATTCAGCTGGCTCCGATGATCGACATCCTGCTGTTGTTGCTGTGCTTTTTCATCATCAGCTGGCAGTTCAGCAAGTCCGAGACCGAGCTCAATGTCTCCGTGCCAACCGCCCAGGAAGGAGCCGAGCCCGAACGCGTGCGTGGCGAAATCATCATCAACGTGCTTGCCGACGGTGGCATCAAGGTCGAGGGGTTGGCTGTGGACCGCCAGCAGTTGTTCGACAAGCTCTCCGCCATCGCCAAGCAGTTCGAGAATCAGCCCGTCCGGATCCGCGGCGACGGGGATGTCGCTTACCAACGGATCGTCGAAGTCATCGACACCTGCCAGAAGGCCGGCATCTGGAATATTTCCTTCGCCACCCAACGTCCCGAACCCTCCAAGTGATTCGCTTGGCAAAACCACTGAAACGGACAACGCTCCCCGCCTCTTGAAACGCGCGCTCGCACTGCTCATTTTCGCCTCCCTGCCGGTGATCGCCCAGATCCCCCGGGCCGGGGTGGTGGACCCGACGCTGACCGTGGACGCGGCGAATGATTTTTTCCTGAGGGGGAAGAACCTCTATGACTCGGCGCAGGCCAGCACGACCCAGGACGGCCGTCTGGATTATTTCCGACGGGCGTCGGATATTTTCTCCCAATACCTCAACGAGTATCCCAATCACCCGAACGCCGAAATGGCGTGGTGGTACCTTGGAAACAGCTACTATCAGTCCGGTCAGCTGGATGACGGAAAACGCTGTTTCAGCACGCTCCTGAACCGCTACGGCAAGGGCAAGTGGGCCGCCGCCGCCGCCTACACCTTGGCGGCGGATCATTACAACAAATCGGAATACGCCTTCGCCGCGCCATTGTTCGAGCGGTTCGCCGCCAATTCCGTGAAGCCCGAGGAGCGCGCGCGTGGCATCTATCTGGCGGGCAATTGTTATCGCCTGCTCGGCCGGGACCGCGAGGCCGTCGGGGCGTTTAAAAAAGTCATCGACGATCCGGCAGGCGGCTTGTTCGCCGCACAATCGAAAGTAGCACTCGGCCATCTCACGACGAAATCTGGCAGTCTGGAGGACGCCCTCACCTTGTTCGAGTCGGTCGTCGAGACTCCCAACACGCCGAAAATCCGTGGTGAGGCAGCGCTCCACGCCTCATTGACCGCCACCAAACTCGGCAAGAACGAACTCGCGGACAAATATCTCCAGCTCATCCTCCGTACCCCGGGCATGGATGATTTGCGCCCCGACGCACAGACCGCGCTCATGGCCAATCTCTTTGCGAAAAAGGAATATCGGGAAGTCATCGACATTTTCCGTCGCAGCGCGGTCAAGGCCACCGGCGAAAAGGAGGGCAACCGCTTGATGATTGCCGCGCGGTCCTACATGCGGCTGAAGCTGCCCAGCGAGGCGTTGCAGCTTTTCCGCGACGTCGAAAAGTTGGTGAACCCTGAGACGGATATGGCGTTCCAAGCCGCCTATTACCGTTTGTTGTGCTTTTTCCAAATCGAAGGCCGCCATCTCCCGGATCAGGTGGACGCGTTCCTTCAGCTCTATCGAAAGGCCCGCCCGGACGACTCCCGCATTCACACGGCACTGATGATGAAGGCGGAGACCCTGTTCGCTAACAAGGAGATCGCCGCCGCCGCCAAGGTTTACAGCGAAATCAACGCCGGTTTCGTCAGCGAGAAAAACCGCCCGGGTCTGCTCTATCAGCGCGGTTGGTGCCTGTCCGAGGCGGGAGACGCCCAAGGCGCGATACGCTCGCTCAGCGAGTTCATCGCCAAGTATCCGCAGGACCCGCAGGCCTTCTCCGCCATCGCCAAGCGCGCGAAGTCGTATTCCGAGAGCGCGGAACCCGCCAAGGCGCTCGCCGATTTCGACCTACTCACCGCGTCCGCCGCCACGCCGGATGATCTCGCCTCGTTCGCCTGGCTGGAATCGGCCCGCCTGCGCCGCGCCGAGAGTAACATCCCGGACATGATCGTCCGCTATCAGGGGCTTTTGAAAAACGTGAAGAACCTCAGCGACAACCTTCAGTCCGAAGCGAACTACTGGATCGGCTGGGGAATGGTGAAAAACAACTCCGCCAAGGATGCCGTGCCCTACCTGGAAAAAGCCCGCGCGCTCCGCCGGGATGCCTATGCGAAACACGCCGGCCTGCTCTTGATCCTCGGTTACTTCGCCTCCCAGGATCCCCTCAAACTCGCTGCGGAAATCAATCTCGCCATCGCCGGAAAATACGATTCCGATATCCCGGACCAGGCGATCCAGTGGTCCGGCATGCAATCCTACAACGCCGGCGATTTTGTGTCCGCCGCCAAGTCGCTCGCCCTGGTTTCCAATCCCGAGGAACCCCGCGAGACGCCCAAGGAAGTCTGGCGCTACCTTGCCAAGGCCCGCCTCGAAACCGGTGATGGCGAGGGCGCGCTCACCGCCGCGAACAACGTGCTCGCCGTCGAGGACAATCCCGGCTGGAAGGCGGACGGGCTGCTCGACCGGGGCCGCGCCCTGTTGCTTCTAAAAAGTGATTCCGAAGCCCGCATCGCCGCCGACGAGGGTGCCGCCCTGCGGCCGGCCGGACGCACCAGCGCCGGTTTGCTTATCCTTTCGGCCGATTTATTTTTTAAAGCCAAGGATCATGGCCGTGCCGCCGCCGACTATCTGAAAGTGATCCAGTTCCACGAAGACGCGGACCTCAAGCCGCTGGCGATTTCAAAATACATCCGTGTGCTCGAAGAGCAGGGGAAAGCCGCAGAGGCGGAGAAGTTCCGCCTGCAACTCAAGACCGGGTTTCCCAACTGGAAGCCAACCAACCGCTGAATTCCCTTTCCGACTCCAATCCCATCCATGACGCCTCCTGCCGCCACCGCCGCTCCCCTGAAGTCCATCAAGCGCAAAACCGAAAATGCCTGGTCTCCCGAGAAATCCTCCGAACTCTATGGTGTCGAAACCTGGGGCCACGGATTCTTCGGCGTGAACAAGGCCGGCCATGTCACCGTGCGCCTGGAGGACGAAAAAGCGCAGGCCGAGGTCTCGCTCTTCGAGGTCATCGACGGCCTCCGCGACCGCGGCACCCACCTGCCGGTGCTCCTCCGCTTCCGCGATCTCCTGCACTCCCGCATCCGGGAAATCAACGAGTCCTTCCGCACCGCCATCAAGGAAACCAAATACCGCGGCGAATACCGCGGTGTCTATCCGATCAAGGTCAACCAGCAGCGCCAGGTCATCGAGGAAATCGCCGAGTTCGGAAAGCGCTACCACTACGGCCTCGAAGCCGGTTCCAAGCCCGAGCTCATCGCCGCACTCGCCCACATGCACGATCCCGAGGCCTATCTGATCTGCAACGGCTACAAGGACGAGGAATTCATCGACCTCGCCCTCCAGTCGCAGAAAATGGGCCTGCGCATCATGCTCGTTTTGGAAATGCCCAGCGAGCTCGACCTCATCCTCGAACGCTCGCGCAAGCTTGGCATCCTGCCGAATCTCGGTGTCCGCGTCCGCCTCTCCACCAAGGGCTCGGGCCACTGGCAGGACAGCGCTGGCGACAAATCCGTCTTCGGACTAAGCGCCTCGCAGGTCATCGCCGTGGTCGATCACCTCAAGGAATCCGGCTACATCGGCTGTCTGAAAATGCTGCATTACCACCAGGGTTCACAGATTCCTAACATCGCCTCCATCCGCGAAGGCGCGACTGAGGCGGTCCGGATGTATTGCGACCTCGTCAAGGAAGGCGCACCCATGGGCGTGCTCGACATCGGCGGTGGCATGGCGGTCGACTACGACGGCTCGCACACGAATTTCCACTCGTCCTGCAACTACTCCGTCGCGGAATACTGCACCGACATCGTCGAGGTCATCTCGCAAATCTGCGACAAGGCCGGCGTCCAGCATCCCAACCTCATTTCCGAGTCAGGCCGGGCCGTCGTCGCCTATTACTCGGTGCTCGTCTTCAACATCCTCGACGTCACCAGCGCCCAGACCAGCGAGGAAGCGCCGCCGATCCCGGAAAACGCACCGCAGAACCTCATGAACATCATCGAGGTCAACAAGGTGATTAACAAAAAGAACCTTCAAGAGTGCTTCAACGACGCGATGTATTACCGCGACCAGATGCGCGCCCAGTTCTTTTACGGTGCCGCCACCCTCCGCGAACGCGGCCTTGCCGAAGCTTGGTTCTGGCACATTCTGACCCGGATTTCCCACATGATCGCCGATCTCGACGACGACATCCCGGAAGACCTCCGCGAGCTGTCCTCCACCCTTGTCGATTTCTACTACGGGAATTTCTCACTCTTCCAATCCCTGCCGGACTCGTGGGCCATCGACCAGGTGTTCCCCGTC
>JAIFNK010000173.1 GCA_020047775.1 Akkermansia sp.
CCCAGGTGCTATAAAAATCCTTTTCATGAAGCAAGCGCCGCTGCACGTCATCGATTCCCACACGGAAGGCGAGCCCACCCGGGTCGTCGTTTCCGGCGGGCCGGATTTGGGGCTCGGGCCGATGGCCGAACGCGCTGGCATTTTCCGCGAGCAGCACGATTGGCTGCGTAGCGCGGTGTGCAATGAGCCGCGCGGCCACGACGCCATGGTCGGGGCTCTGCTGTGCGAACCCTACGAGCCGGATTGCTGCTGTGGCGTGATTTTTTTCAACAATGTCTCCACGCTCCCCATGTGCATTCATGGGACTATCGGGCTGGTGGTGAGCTTGGCGCACCTGGGTAAAATCACATCGGGCAGCCATCGCATCGACACCCCGGTCGGGGTGATCACCGCAGATCTCCGTGCGGACGGATCGGTGGAGGTGGCGAACGTCCCGAGCTACCGGCAGGCTGCCGGAGTGTCCTTGGAAGTCCCCGGTTGGGGGACCGTCACCGGCGACGTCGCGTGGGGGGGGAATTTGTGTTTCCTCATCGATGGCCAAGGTCCGGCCGTGGAATTCGCGAATCTCGAAGCGCTCACCGCATTTGCCTGGCTCGTCCGGCAGGAGTTCGGGAAACAAGGCGTCACCGGTGACGGCGGCGTGGAAATCGACCACATCGAAGTTTTCGGCCCGCCCGCGGATCCGGCACTGGCCGACAGCCGGAACTTCGTGCTCTGCCCGGGAAAAGCCTATGACCGCTCACCCTGCGGCACCGGGACTAGCGCGAAACTCGCCTGCCTCAGCGCTTCCGGAAAACTCCGTGCAGGAGAAAGCTGGCGTCAGGCCGGAATTTTAGACACCGTCTTCGCGTGCCGTTTCGAGGACCTCCCGGACGGCAAAATCCGTCCCCGCGTCTCAGGCCGCGCATGGGTGAATGGCGAAAGCCGCTACCACTTCCATCCATCCGACCCGTTCCGCTACGGAATCCCCACTCACATCCAACACACACCATCATCATGAGCATCCAATGGAAGGGCGTAATGCCCGCCACCCTTACCCAGTTCAACGCAGATCTCACCATCGACCACGGCATCATGGCCGAGCACGGCAAGTGGGTGATCGAGCAAGGCTGCACCGCCATCATTTGTCACGGCTCGCTCGGCGAGGGTGCCACGCTTTCCTTCGAGGAAAAAGTCGCTTTGCAGAAAACCTACGTCGCCGCCGTCCCCGGCACGCCGATCATTCCGGGCATCGCCGCCCTTTCCACCAAGGAAGCCGTCGATCTCGCCAAGGCCGCCAAAGACAACGGCTGCCGCGGCCTCATGGTGCTGCCACCTTATCTTTACTCGTCCGATTGGCGCGAAATGAAGGCCCACATGGCCGCAGTCATCGGCGCCACCGATCTGCCGTGCATCATTTATAACAATCCCGTCGCCTACAAAACCGACTTCATCCCGACCCACATCAAGGAGCTGGCCGACGAGTTCTCCAACGTGGCCGCCGTCAAGGAATCCTCGACCGACGCTCGCCGCATCGCCGGCATCCGCGAGGTCTGCGGTGACCGCGTGGCGCTCGGCGTGGGCGTGGACGACTGCGCGCTTGAAGGCTTCGCCATGGGGGCGAAATTCTGGATCACCGGCGTGGGTGACGCGTTTCCGGCCTACAACGTGAAATTGCTCGAACTCGGCACCACCGGCCGCATCGAGGAGGCCATGCCGATCTATCATTGGATGTTGCCGATGCTGCGCATGGACACCGTGGTCAAGTTCGTCCAGCTCATCAAACTCCAACAGAATCTCGCCACCGGCGGCAAACTCGGCAACAACCGTGTCCGCCCGCCGCGTCTCGAACTCGTTGGAGCGGAGCTCGCCGAAGCCACCGCCATCATTGATAAAGCCCTTGCGACCGCTCCGACCCTCTAAAATAAGGGGAATGGACGTCTCGTCCATTCATCCACCAAAGAAGGGACGAGACGTCCCTTCCCCTTAACCGACATCCAACCATGACCACTCCACTTCTCGGCAAATCCTTCATCGGCTACTCCCGCTCCTCCGGCATCGAGCCCTGCGGAAACGGCGTTCAACCCGGCACCGGCACACAGCTCGAACCCGCGTATTGCTCCGCCACGCCGGAAGAAGTCGGGCACGCCATGGCCCTCGCTGCCGCCGCGTTCCCGGTTTACTCCTCTCTATCAGGCAAAACCCGTGCCGGATTCCTCCGGGCCATCGCCACGGAAATCGAGGGAGTGGTCGAAGACATCGTCGAGCGCGGCCAGTTGGAATCCGCGCTGCCCGAAGCCCGCCTCCGCGGAGAAACCGGACGCACCACGGGCCAGCTCCGCATGTTCGCCAGCCAGATCGAGGAAGGCTCGTGGGTCGATGCCCGGATCGAGCGCGCCGATCCCGACCGCAAGCCGATCCCGAAGGTGGACCTGCGCTCGATGCTGCGTCCGTTAGGTCCGGTGGCCGTGTTCTGTGCGAGCAATTTCCCGCTCGCCTTCTCGGTGGCCGGCGGAGACAGCGCCTCCGCCCTGGCCGCCGGTTGTCCGGTGGTGGTCATCGCCCACGCCTCGCATCCCGGCTGCGCCGAAATCGTGGCAAATGCCGTGATCCGCGCCGCCCGGGCGACGGGCATGCCCGAGGGCGTCTTCTCGGTGCTTTACGGCGGCGGCCGCAAGGTCGGCCAGGCGGTCGTCAAACACCCGGTCACCCAGGCCGTCGGCTTCACCGGTTCGCGATCCGGCGGCACCGCGCTGATGGCCACTGCTAACAGTCGTTCGCAGCCGATCCCCGTTTACGCGGAAATGAGCTCGGTCAACCCGGTCGTCATCCTGCCCGGCGCACTCGCACGGGGCGAGGAAGCGCTGGCGGAAGCCTTCTTCGGATCGCTCACGCTCGGAGTCGGCCAATTCTGCACCAACCCCGGACTGGTCTTCCTGCCCGGGGACCAGGGCGACGCATTTCTAGCAAAACTCAAGTCGCTCGTCGAAGCCGGCACACCGGGCATGATGCTCAACGCGTCAATCTGCAAGTCCTACGCCGACTCCACCGCCGCCTTCGCCGCGACGGACGGCGTGACCACCCTTGCCCGCTCCGCCAACGAAGCCGGCCCCGGCCAGGGCGCGCCTGCGGTGTTCGTGGTTTCCATCGGCGACTTCCTGAAACACGAATCCCTCCAAGGCGAAATGTTCGGCCCCGCCACCCTCATCGTGCGCGGATCGGTTAGTGAAATCGAAGCCGCCATCCCCAAGCTCGAAGGCCAGCTCACCGCCAGCATCTTCGCCAGCCCGGAGGAACTCGCCGCTCAACCTAGCCTGGTCCAAGCGCTCCAGCAGCGCGCCGGTCGCCTCATTTGCAACGGCTTCCCCACCGGCGTGGAAGTCTGCAACAGCATGGTCCACGGCGGCCCGTTCCCGGCGACCTCGGATGGCCGTAGTACTTCCGTCGGCACCATGGCGATCTTCCGCTTCTGCCGCCCGGTCGCCTGGCAGAGCTTCCCGGACGCCGCTCTGCCCGCTGAGTTGCAAGAGGCGAATCCGCTCGGAATCAAACGGATGGAGTAAACCGATGAAGCGGATTTGTTCGGAAATTCCGCTCATTCTCCCCCTGAAAACAACCATCCGATTGCGAGGCACAGGAAAAACGAAATGATGAAAGGCTGAATGAGAAAGAACAGGATGACCCTGTTTCGGATTCATCTTGGCCACTCATTTAACAAGATGTCACTTCGCCGGGATCTCCTTGGTGAACAGTTCTTCAAGATAGCCGGGTGAGAGCAGTTCCGGAGTGATGATGGGTTCTTTTTCGGGGACCAAAAGCACGTTGACCGGGATCGCCGAGCGGCCGAGTTCCTGGAGCTTTTCCTCGATCTTCGGGTCGGGACTGGTCTTGTCGGCCTTGAGGGCGACGATGCCTTTTTCCTTCATCAGGCGGATGACTTCGTCGGTGTAGGCGCGCTTTTTGTTGACCTGGCAGGTGGCGCACCACTGGGCGGTGAAGTCGATGTAAACGGGCGTGCCTTCGGCGAGCAATTCATCAACGCGTTCCTGGCTCCATGGCTCCCAGACGAGCGCGGATTTCTGCGGTGGTTTGGCGAGCAGGAAACCACCGGCCGCAAACAACAGGGTGAGGGCGATGGCGGTGAAGCGCGTGCCCTGCGGGCGGTGGGGAAGATTCCAGCGACCGTAAATCCACGCCGCGATGGCGATGGCGCTGAGGCCGAAGATCGGTCCTAGCAGATTTTCCAGGCCGATCTGACCCGCGTAGACCCACAGCAGGTAGCCGGCGGTGGCGAAGAGGAAAAACGACATGGCCTGTTTGAAGCTCTCCATCCAGGCACCGGGGCGGGGGAGGAAATCGATCAGCCGGGGGAAGACTGATAGGATCAGATAGGGCAGCGCCAGCCCGACGGCCATGGCGGCGAAGGCACCGAAGAACTGGACTGCGGGAAGCGCGATGGCCGCGCCGATGGCCACTCCGAGAAACGGGGCGGAGCACGGGGTGGCGACGACGGTGGCGAGGACTCCCGAGAAAAACGAGCCGCCGAGTCCTTGTTTCGACTGGAGGGAGCCACCGACGGAAGTGGCGGAGGTGCCGAGCTCGAACAGGCCGAACATGTTGAGGGCCAGCACGAACATCAGCAGCATGAGGGTGAGCACGACCCAGGGATTCTGGAGCTGATAGCCCCAGCCGATGGAGCCGGCCGCGCCGCCCGCCGCGGAGCGGGCGGCGAAGAGGATGCCGCTGAGCACGCCGAACGAGGCGAGCACGCCGAGGGCGAAGATGATTCCGTGCAGCGCGATTTTTTTCCGGTCCTGTCCGGCCTGTTGCACGAAGCCCATGATTTTCAGGCCGATGACCGGAAAGACGCAGGGCATGAGGTTGAGGATGAGGCCGCCTAGCAGCATGCCGCCGAGCACGGGCAGGAATTTCGAAAACGGCAGCAACTTGGCCGGCGGACTGGTGATGGCGGTGTCCGGGATTTCGATGGCGGTGGGTCCGGTGAGGATGCCCGAGAGCGATTTGCCCTGGGTGACGGCATTGTCGAGAAAGTCCTTTTTGATGCGCTTCAGGGTGACAAGCCAGGCGTCGCCGTCGCGCTGGATGCTGCCGCCGACGCTGGCGAGTTGGAGGAAGGGTTGGTTGGGGATGAAATCGGTGGGGGCTTCCTTGAGATTGGCGATGCGGAGTTGGACATCGCCACCATCGGACTGGGCGGTGATTTCCAACGACGGCATCTTGACCGGCAGGCTTTTGCGGGCGTTTGCAAACAGACTGGCCTGCGCGGGATCGATTTCCGCCACTGCGGCGACGGGCAGGGTCAGGGTGAAGGATTTCGATTCATTGATGCAGCTGTCCTTGCAAATCTGCCAGGCGGCGTCGGCGGTCAGGCTGACGGTTCCGCCGGGGGTGAGGGACTTGGGCGCGGTGAGTTCGATGAGGAAAACCGGGCTGCCGGAATAGACGAAGCTTTTCCCGAAGAACCCGTCCTTCACCTCGGGGACCGGCCACTGGATGGGGCCGGCGGTGAAGCCGTCCGGCAGTGTCCACTTGATGGCGGGCGGGAGTTCGACGCCGCCGGAGTTCTGATAGTAGCTGTGCCATTCCTGCGGATGGTCGAGCTTGAGGGCGAGCGTGAACGTCGTTCCGGGGGCGATTGTTTTAACCTCTGAAAAGAGGTCGGGCACGGAGGACGTGGCTTTTTGCGCATTTTCAAACTGGGCGTCGGCGGAAGGAGCGCAGGCGAAGATGGCGATGATGAAGAGGAGGATGCGGTGCATGATGGAGGCGGCGTGGCCCATCCTAAGAGCAGGCAGGCCAGGTTATCATCCAAAAAAAACGGGACACCTGCTTCCAGGTGTCCCGTTGGGTGGTGATTGGAACTGATCAGCGGCCGTATTGTTCCCTGTCGCGGGCGTTGCCGTAAAG
This sequence comes from Akkermansia sp., assembly GCA_020047775.1. Taxonomy (GTDB): domain Bacteria; phylum Verrucomicrobiota; class Verrucomicrobiia; order Verrucomicrobiales; family Akkermansiaceae; genus Luteolibacter. The sequence goes on from JAIFNK010000173.1 coordinate 5,908, forward strand.
CGCGCCGGCGGTGCCGCCGCCGGCGGCTCCGATGGCGGCGCCTTCAAGTCCGCGGCCGGATTGGTGGCCGATGATGCCTCCGGCGGCGGCTCCGAGGAGGGCACCGGTGGCCGCACCGCGCTGGGTGTTGGGGCCGACCGGGGCGCTGCATTGGCAAAGGGCGAGTGCCGTGATGGCGGCTGTGATGGATAGGATGATGTTTTTCATGAGCAGAGGAATCAATTGAGATTAACCGGCTTTTTTCAATGTAAAATTGCCCGATCGAGCATTTGGGGACGGTTTGCCGTCGTGAAATTTCAACATTATTTAAAATTATCTAAAATTGTTCTTGCAGCGGGTCGGGTCGGGTGGTAATTCTTCCGTGTCGCAAGACAAGGCGGTCCGACTGAGATGCCTCCCGGGTTAATGGGTTTTTCCTAGGAGTGATGATCAGTCGGGCCGCTTCTTTTTTTGCCCGGATTTGCGGTGGGTTCGATTCGCGGACCCGGCGAAGATTCGATTTCCTCAATTCCGCTTCGCCTGTTACATTCTGCCCATGAAATTGATTCGGTTTGGTGAAGAGGGTCGGGAGGAACCGGGAATCCTGCTGCCGGACGGGCGCAGGATCGATGCCAGCGGCGAATTCAACGACTACGACGAGGGGTTTTTCGCGATGGGCGGGATCGAGGCGCTTTCCGAGTGGGTGGCGGACGGCTGTCCCGGTGGAGTGGAGGTGGACCCCTTGCTAAGACTGGGCCCGCCGGTGGACCGGCCTTCAAAGCTGGTGTGCATCGGTAAGAACTACCTGGATCACGCCAAGGAGCTGGATGAGGGAATCCCGACGGAGCCTGCGATTTTCATGAAGGCGACGAGTGCCTGGAGTGGACCCACCGACGACGTGATCATCCCCCGCGGGTCGACGAAGCTGGATTACGAGGTCGAGTTGGCGGTGGTGATCGGGCGGACGGCGTCGTATGTGGATGAGCGGGAATCGTTGGACTTCGTAGCCGGTTACTCGACGTTCTGTGATTTTTCCGAACGGGCGTTCCAGAAGGAAATGGGTGGTCAATGGACCAAAGGAAAAAGCGCTGACAGCTTTGCGCCCATGGGACCCTGGTTGGTGACGGCGGATGAAATCAACGATCCGCAGAAGTTGCGCCTGTGGTGCAAGGTCAACGGCGAACTGCGGCAGAACAGTTGGACAGGGGACATGTTGTGTTCCGTCAGGCAACTGGTCAGCTACGTAAGCCGGTTCATGACCCTGCTGCCTGGCGACGTGATTGCGACGGGGACTCCGGGTGGCGTTGGAATGGGAATGAGTCCGCCGCGGTATTTGCAGGCGGGGGATTTTGTGGAATGCGGGGTTGAGGGTTTGGGGGAACTGGCGCAGCGTGTGGTGGCTCTCCGATGATCAAGCGCTTTTCCAGATCCAGGCTGGCCCTGCACCCGTGGCCGAAGCCGCCGGGCGGGCAGCATCGTTCAGTTTGCCATTTTTGCGATACGCTGCATGTGGCGGAACCTTTGCCGGAGGGGATGGCGGCGCGCTGCCAGTGTTGCCGGGCGGTGCTCTATCAGAACCGGCCGGCCTCGCTGGCCCGGGCCACCGCATTTTCCGTGACCGCGCTCATTCTGGTGGTGGTGGTGCATGCCTTCCCCTTTCTCACGATGGATGCGGCGAGCATCCGCACGACCTTGAATCTCGTCTCCGCGGCGACGGCGCTGTTCGACCAGGGCTACCCCATTCTCGGCGCGGCGCTGGCGCTGTTCACGATCATCACCCCGGTCTTGCTGGCGTCGGGGCTGATCTATGTTTGCGGGCCGCTGATGTTCGGGCGGCTCGCGCCTGGAGCGATTCTAGTCGCCAAGTGGCTGCATAAAACCGAACCCTGGAACATGATCGAGGTTTTTTTGTTAGGCGTGCTGGTCAGCCTGCTCAAGCTCGAAAAGGTGGCGGACCTGCACTTCGGGATGGGTTTCTGGGCATTCGGGTTGTTGATGGTCTGCATGGCCGCCGCGGTGGCGGGAATTGACCGGGATGAACTGTGGGATCGGCTGGAGGTGGCGAAATTATGAATGCCGCATTGCCCCGTGCCGCAGATCAGGGTTTGGCAGGTTGCCACACCTGCGGGAAGGTTTCCCTGGTTGCCCTCGGAAAATGCCCGCGCTGTGGCTCGCATTTGCACTTGCGGAAGCCCCATAGCATCCAGCGCACCATCGCCCTGATGGTGGCGGCTGGCGCGTTTTACATTCCGGCGAATTTGCTGCCGATCATGACCGTGGTGGAACTGGGGGTCGTCACGGAGAACACGATCATTACCGGGATGATGACGTTTTGGCGGCAGGGGGCCTATCCCATCGCCATTGTCATTTTCACGGCCTCCATTCTCATTCCGCTGCTCAAAATGGTGGCGCTCACCTGGCTGTGTCTGGCCGCCTCCGGCAAGGTGCACCCCTCTCCGGGCATGCTGGGGAAAATCTACTGGTTCACCGAACTGCTGGGCCGGTGGTCGATGGTCGATATCTTCGTCGTCGGAATTTTGGTGGCGCTCGTGCAACTTGGCAATTACATGACCATCACCGTCGGGGCGGGCGCGCTTGCTTTTGCCTTGGTGGTCGTGCTTACGAT
>JAIFNK010000220.1 GCA_020047775.1 Akkermansia sp.
TCGCAATCGGCATTCCGCCAAAAACCTCACGTCGCCTTGCAAACTCAAGGCTCAGGGCTCGTCATGTCCAGCCTGTGGGACGGCAGTGAATATAAATGACAAACATGTATTATCCCATGAAAAACAAAACCAAAAAAGTGGCTCCCTCGGAGTCAAACCCCACCACCACTACCACTAACGCTGAACCATGCATCTTCACGCCTGCTGACAGGAAGCGTCTGAAGCCGCTGTTGTCCAAGGATTCGTTCGACAAATTGATGGCACTCGTGGAAGGCGACCCGATGCCATTGCCACTGATCGGTTCCGATGGAAACGAAATTGATCGCGGATCAATGGATGAGATCGCGATCCAGTCGTGGCATGATGGCAATGAAGAATATATCTATCAGCTTGGTAAAAATGTTTATGCCTACTACGATGATCGTAGCAACTTTCTGGTGTATGAGGAAGCTCATGTCACCTGCGTGATCGAATACAGCTATCCTCGCGAGGATGGTTATTGGGAGGAGAAGTGCGTGCAGTTCAAAGTCAAACCTCCGCTTCGTCCCGCCAAGCGATCTTGCTGGGGATCCTGTCGTGTGTGGGTCAACACGTTTTACCGGGATGCCTACTTGCGGACCGGTGACCTCAGTGGATGGGCTCGTGAAGAGAACCGCGAAATCATCGAGTTCGAATCCTATTCGGCCGCCAGAAAGTGGATCAATCAGGACAAGAAAGAACACCACGGGTATGCCGACATCGTATACCCCAGAGGCCACTACCTCTACGCGCACAATGAGTATGCCCCTCGGGAATACAAAATTTGTGAGTAATGCAATGGATAGTTGGAAGCAGGGGCAGGGAAGAGGCTTATTCCCTCGTGGGCACGGCGCAGCGCTCTGTTGCCCACGACCCATCTCTGCGGGGGCACCCCGCAACGCCCCGAATAGACTGCGCCAGCCCACGAATGGCGGGATCGCTTGGAGTGGGTCCCGAGCTTTCCCCGAACCCCTGCCTGTCCCGTCCGAAAACGAGTGTTTCCGGATGCCGGGCCGTCAGGCTGTCAGGGGCTCCCCTTCTCCAAGCGCTGTCCTCATCCGCCGGGGGATTGGACCCAAGGCTACGGGTTTGGGTGGCAAGAGCCGATTAACACCCCACAATACGTCCACCATGATGTCCTTCGTTTTGGATGGTGCCGCTGGTGAGCGCCGATTTTCTGATGATAAAACTCAAAGGCACAGCGCCACATAAAACGCTTCGACTTCTCCGATTCAAAATCCTGAACTAAGCCATTCCGTTTGTCCGACTCGTTCATCCGATGCCTCCAATCCTCTTTCTCGACATCGACGGCGTGCTCGTGCCTTTCGGGGACGGCATGCCGACTTACCCGGTTTTCGACACGCGGTGCGTAGAGAATCTCAAGATGTTGCTTGCGGGCGTCCCTTTGGCAAAAGTGGTTTTCTCCTCCACTTGGCGACTGCCGCACTATGTGAATCGACTCTATGAACAATGGCTTGAAAACGGTTTTACCAAAGCAGTGGCGATTGATGGCACGCCGGACCTTCGGCAGGATTCCTCCGTTCTACGCCGACACCAGCGCGGCCTTGAAATCCGAGCTTGGCTGAATGCTCATCCACGCACAAGGCATTGGGTGGTCGTCGATGATGAACGATTTGCCATTGAGGAGGTCCTTGATTGCAGACGCTGCGTTGTCACCAACCCTCGCATCGGGCTAACAACAGACGATGCCGAAAGAGCGATTCGAATCCTGCGACTTCAGGGAGGATTCCCGGGAGATGCTCCCTTGTGACGGTTCTGGAAAAGCGCGGGTTGGTTGACAAGTCGGACCATCAAACGATGAGCTGAATCCGGATCCACAAATTGGGCGAGTCCGAGTTCCAGAACCAATGGATTGGGAGCGGCTTGAGGGCGTATCGCCAACAGGATCTCGCAGGCATCGCCCGCCATTTCGTCATCAGAGCAACCGTTGGCGTGCATGGCCCTGACGATCAGCGCGAGCGCGACCGCAGTGCTGCGCGAAACTCCAGCCCAACAGTGGACAAGTAGGGGTTGCCCTGGAGCGCTGTCGGCAAAGCGGAAGATTTCTTCCAAATGCTCCGACCGGGGAGCATGGACTAATTCATTCGCTTCAAGCCCATCGGTTCCGACGACATCAAGACAGAGAGTTGTGTGGAATCCTCCGAATCCCGCAGGATTTGGGACGGGCCGCGATGGTTCACGGATCGAGACCACACTCCAAAAGCCGGGATCCCGCTTGGTGAATGCGGGCAAGTCCACTTGGGCACACACGTTAAGGTGGCGTTGTAGGGAGGCGATGAACATGGCTCAGTATGTTTAGATTGTCAGGTTGGTGCTGGATTTGAAGCGCTTTGTATTGTCACGCGCCAATGCTGGTCAGGTGATTGTGCTTTGCTGAGGTAGTGCGTGACAGGAGTTGAAACGGGAGAGTCGGCTCGTGTCGCGCAGATCAAATATGACCAACTGCGAATCATCCAAATGGAACAGCGAAGAATCGTCGGTTGAGTCGGCTATTCTACCAGAATCGACACCAAAATTGGCACATCGCCGGACCGCTGACTTTGAATTTCGTTTGGTCGGGGTCATCGACATGAGGTCGGCGGTCAAGCAGGCATCGAATGGATCAATGATCGTAACCGGATCGAGTCAGAAAACCAAATCCCGAGAATTCAAATGAATACCACTCAAGAACTGAATCGTCTGGAATTTCGTTTGCTCGCGATGTTGCGGCCAATGGAGATGTTGCGCTTCGTATTTGGTCAAACCAATGATGGCAGGATAACCGTGACTCTAGAGGGATCGAGTGATTCCGCTGCTGGTTTGATGCAGAGAATCTCAACGATCCTCAGGGCATCGCGTAGCGAAGGCTTTGTCTTCAATCAAGAGATTGGCACGAGCCATAGGACTACTGAAGTACTACCAAGCCGGACTGGAAGCCGCATAGTTGAGATTGTTCCAGACGCAATAACGATGTGCCGTTTTGCAAAGACCCCACTTGGATTCACAGAAAGAAACCAGGGGTCTAATCTACCGGGAAGCGGCTTGTTGGAGATTCCCGACTTCCCCATCAGCGGAGGGCAGCGTTTGGTGGACCACCCGGCAACTCTTATGTTGGATTCGTCGGCGATCAGGGGTGTCGAGATTGAATTCACCCGCACGGTCGTTGACGACGCCTGCGCTGGCTTGCTGGCCAGTGCGCTGGAGGAAGATATTTTCCTGAGGCGGGCGATTCATGGTGCCGAGATTCCAGCCACTCCCGTCAGTTCGTTTCTAGCACTTTGGTACAGTCGTCGCGCAGGGTGGCTTGTGAACTGTCGAGTGGATTTGAAACAAGGGCATCCAATTCCCACTGGCACACTTGAAGTGCTGGGGCGGGAGATTTTCGGAGCCGAATGCCGCATCGTTGAAGGAGAAGCGCAGAACAAAGGTCTGGGTTCTCGCATTTTTTCTCTGGCACAATCCTATCCCGATGGATGGCCATTTCCGGCCCTGTTGCCTCCAGTTGCAGACTTTGGCTCACTGGTTGCGGAGCGCATCCACAACCTTCATCTCCCCACTCTTCCACCCCGCGGAATTCTTGCTGGCATTGCAGATTGCCGGGAAGTCCTTGTTCCAAATGCTGCCCGTGATCGTCACATTTACATCGCGGGCGCGACAGGAACCGGAAAATGCACTTTGCTGCGGCGGCTGATTAGAGCCGATCTCAAACGCAAGGAGGGACTGATTTTATTGGACCCACATGGTGATCTTTATCGGGAGGTTCTCGCATTGATTCCGAAATGCCGCCGTGATGATGTCGTTGTGATTGACCCAACCAGCGACAAGGCGGTGGTGGGATTCAACGTGTTGGATTTCCCCAAGGATGAGTTCCTCAAGCGGCGGGCGGAATTCCTTGTTGGTGAGCTGATTCGCTTTTTCAGGGAAACGTGGGACACCCCGGAAGCCTTTGGACCGATATTCGAAACTTACTTTCGCAATGCCTTGAGATTATTGATTCATCAGGAATCCCAGACATTGACCCTGATGGATTTCGAGCGGGTGTTCGCAGATAAGGATTTCAGAAAGGGACTGCTAGGAAGTTGCACTGACTCATCGGTCCGGACTTTTTGGGTCGATGTGGCTGAAAAGACTGGAGGAGAAATGTCATTGGCCAATATGGCTCCCTACATCACCTCAAAGATTTCCGTTTTGACGCAGAGTGGATTCATTTCGGAAATGATCGGGCAGCCTAAGGACGAACTCCGGTTGGAGGAACGGCTCAATCGTGGAGGAATCATCCTGGTAAATCTCAACAAAGGACTGCTCGGTGCCAATGAGAGTCGTTTGCTAGGTGTTTTGCTAACAATGCAAATACTTGCCGCCGGACTGAGACGCAGCACACTACCCGTGCGCGAGCGTCGTCCGGTCAATGTGTACATCGACGAGTTTCAAAACTTTGTATCGGACAACATCGCTTCGATGCTTTCCGAAGCACGCAAGTTCGGGCTGAGAATGAATTTGGCAAACCAGACATTGTGTCAGCTCAAATCCGGTCGCGGTCGCCAAGATCTTCTGGAAACCGTTCTCGGCAATGTAGGCACCATGATTTGCTTCCGCCTCGGAATTCCCGATGCCGAGCGTCTGCGGCCGTTTCTCAATCCCTTCACGCCCGAACAGATTCAGGACCTCCCGAATTTCCATGCCTTTGTGCGTTTATTGGACGAGAACGGACCGATTGGTCCCTTCATCATGAAAACCTTGAAGTGAGCTGCTTCAAATTTTGCTACAGAGGGAATTCCGAGGTTGTCGTGACAGATCTCGCCACGCTCGTTCCCCGAGTTGTCCCGCCATTGGTTCAGAAGCTATCACTCAAATTCATGCAACCTCTTCCTACTTTATCCGCCCTTTTTGTTGTGGTTTTTTTCCTTCCTGGTTGCGTCATTGATCCAGTAGGAGGCTCCGACTTCGTATCCGGGCAGATCTCGTCTTCTGGCGCGCCAGACCGGAAACTTCCTGATCCTCGATTCCGCCCTCCTTTCGGGTTCTGGGAAATTGATCGGGTCGCCAGCATGGTGGCAAAAGCGTCCAATAGCCAAGCCGCTGGATCCATCGTAGTTTCTGAAGCGAGCGCCTTGGCATCCATTCATGGACCTCTCGAAGCGGGTGAAATTCATATTAACCCACGGGCAGCAGCAACTATCCCGCCGAACTCGTGGGCCTTTATCATCGGTCATGAGTTCGCTCACCGCACACATGAAATCGGTAATCATGGCCAAACAAGCCCGGAGGAAGAGTTCAGGGCCGACGTAGTCGGTGCCAATTATGCGATTAAAGCGGGCTTTGATCTCCCTGCTCATATCGCATGGACTCTTTCTCGGACATCCGACAATTGGAGTCCGAGCCACGGGTCCTTACATGATCGTGCCAATCGACTGGGAGCTTATTACCGAATACCTCGTGAGGCGGTCATGGCAAATCGGCAACAATATTGAAACACACAGTTTTTGAACAATTTGCCCGATTACAATTCCCGTCACGCCTGAACATCGAACCAGAAATATTTATGCTCCCCATCATACTTACCATCTCTCTTTCCTGCTGGTGTTGGCTCGGTCGTGGTCCGCGTTATCTGCGTTGGCCAACGGTATTGCTAATAGTTTTGCTAACATCGGGTCATCCGTTGGGATTGGTCGCATTGTCGATGCTCGATGAGATTTTCGTCCCTCTGTTGGCATTGGCCATAAGCTTTTTGGGGCTTTCTATTCTCTGGCGTGGCATCTTTGGCAGATCAAACAGCAGATACCAGGACTGTGGCTCGTCCGAGCCATGGCCTCCGCATCATGATCGTCGAAACAGAAGGAGGGGCAGGTATGACCACTGATCGTCCACGCATCGCAGTCCGGTGTTCCTCTTGTGGGCGGCGGTCGACCATCGAAGGATTGTGCTCGGAGTGTGGCCATGACTCCCACGTTCCGCTGGACAGTCTAGCAAGTTTATCTGACGCGGCTGGAAGTCTGGGAAATTCCCTCTTTCCCAGCGAATCACAGGCTTTGACTAATGCTCAGCCACCGACCACTCTGGCTCTTGGATCGTCGCGCAGCAGAAAGAGTCGATCTTTTCTTCAGTCAGCAGAAATCGAGGGGCGGGTGATCATTGTCCGCCAAGCTCCGCACGAACCGATGGACTTTGATCCGTGGCGTTGGCTTGCGATCCCGGTTTGGGGTCTAGCACTTTTGACCACTCCTTGTGCGATAGCCATCGTGGTGTGGCAAACTTATGGATTTTTAGTGGCACTAGGCTTTTCTGTAGTCGCGTTAATGGTGCTTCGCTTCATTTTTTCAAACCGTTTGATGCAGAGTTGGCACCTCACTGCGGCGCTTAACGGGCGTCACGTCGTAGAACCGATGCCTGTAGTGATGGCGAGACTGCGGGAAATCGACGAGCGCGAAACTCAACTCCGATTGAAAGGGCACATGCACGGTGGCTCTTTGATGGAGGGCGACCGGATCCGTGCGATCGGATCCTGGCGCAGGGGAGTCTTCCGCGTGAATGCGATTGTTTGTCAGCGAACTGGAGCCTCGATTTGTCCCTGTCAGCCCAATGCACGCCGCTTGGCGATCATTGGATCCGGCTCTCTTTTACTTGGTGTTCTCTGGCTATACTTTGCCGGTGTTCCTTGGGTGAATCGTGAACTCGATAAAGTTCGTGATTCTCTGCACCAACCGCATTTTCAAACCATCATTGACCCCCAATCACCATGAGCCTGCTTTTGAACCAATCTCTTGCCGATGCCACCTCCATGCTGCGAGGTGAAATTCCGACTAACATCTGGCCGAAATTCTTTTCGGTCGATGGCTTGTCTGCATGGCGATTGAGAGGACTCGCCGCAGCCCCAGGGCATGCTGAACTCGACTCTGATCTAGCGTGGGAGTCAGTGGTGCGCTCATGGTGACCTCGGCGAAACGATCCTTGGCCGCGTCGTCCGTCAACTCGCTGGGCATGCAGAAAACGTACCCCTCGTCGGTGTCGGCGATGACCGTCGGCGGCACGGAGCCGGTGGTCCGCATCATGTGGAGAGCGTAGTCCTGGGCCTGCCGGGCGAGGGGTTCAAGCCCCTGTGGATTCTCCTGCCAACGGTTTCGTTTCACGCGGGCGAGCTAACCAAGGTCGGGAAAGTTTGACCAGAGAATCCGACCTCCCCGGCGCTTGCCTGTGATCGCGCGGGCTGTCAGCTTCGTGTCGCGGTCGTCGTCAACGCGCCGCCGGTCCAACCATCGCTTTTCCACATGCCTTTCGCCCTCGAAGTCCAGCAACTGATCCAGCAGGTGGAGCAGCTTTCGAATCGCCCGGTTCATGTGATGGAAGACGCGGAGTTGAGATCGAGAGCCACGGTGACTCCGGCGCGTCGCGGGGCTCCCGGCCACATCGTGCGCTTCCGGCCGGGATCGCCATCGCTGGATTACCTGGTGGCGAGCCAGTTGCAGTTTCTCATCCGGACCTTCTCGTGCCCGGCGGCCGACCGCTGGGACATCGTGTCCACCGACGCCGAGCGGGATGTCGGGATCAAGGCGATGGGTCTGGGCGAATTTGAAGAGCCGTTCGCGCGGATGATGATCGGCAGCATCATCACCCAGCTCCGCACCTACTCCATCGGGTTCCGGGTGGACGACTGGATCTGGAAGAACCTGCCAGGCCTACGCGAGCAGCAGGAACCCAAGAGCGACATTTGCCCTCGTGGTGCCACGCTCACCTATCGTTTCGAAACCATCCGGTTTCATCAGCCGAGTTTTCACTAAATCTCGCCGCCAAGATGAAGCACGCGGGATTTCTATCCGACACCCCGCCACTTCTCCGCCCCGGCATCCAATACAATCCCACCGAAGCCTTCGACTGGATCCAGGCAAATCTAATTTCCAGACTCCCTTAATCCCTATTTCAAATGCCCAGCATCCAAACAATCACCGACCAACATTTGATCGACGCCATCAAGGCAGCCAAGCATAGGGTTGTCTATGTCGCACCCGGGATCTCGGAAAACGTGGCAGAATGTCTTTCAGATGCGTGGCATCGTTTAGGAGCCGAGCAGGTCAGCGCCATTCTGGATATTGATGCCGAAGTCTGTCGCTTCGGCTACGGCTCAATCAAAGGACTTCAACTCCTCAAACAAGCCGCAGGTAGCCTCAACCAGGCCATCGGCCACGAACCCGGTATTCGGATCTGCATCGTCATCGCCGACGAGCAAACCTTCATCTTCAGTCCCACTCCCCGACTGATTGAAAGCAGCCCGAATAGTTCGCCCGTTGGTAGCCTATGAATTTCATCAGTGCATCGGCTATGAATGGAGTCGGCCACGACAAGTTGTTCCAAGGCCCGTGTCTGCACGCTGGTGACAACCGAACCGCAGAACAAATCGTCCTTGCAAATCGTAATCCGCGCTTTTAAAATACAAGAATGATTGCGCGAGCCCTTCAAAAAACTCTTGAAACAGCGCTCGACCGGCAGGCGGCC
>JAIFNK010000214.1 GCA_020047775.1 Akkermansia sp.
GGTTCGAGCTGTTCATGACCGAGTAAGAACCCCGCACCGGCCAGCTCGGCGCGGATTGTTTTCACTGCCACGGCGGGGCGCTTTTCAGTGATCATCAATTCCATGACAACGGCCTCGCCGGTGACGAGCCGGGGCGGGCCCGAGTCACCGGACTTCCCGGCGACCAGCGGAAATTCTCCACGCCCAGCCTGCGGAACGTCGCGCTGACCGCCCCCTACATGCACGACGGGCGGTTTTCCTCGTTAGAGGAAGTGGTCGAACATTATAGCACCGGTATCCACCGCAGGGCGACGCTCGACCCGAATCTCGCCAAGCACCCGGACTCCGGCCTGCGCCTCAACTCCGCCGATAAAGCCGCGCTCGTCGCGTTTCTCAAAACCCTCACCGCGGGAACTCCCGCCGCCACCGCCAGCGCGCCTAACACCATTGGTGGCTGGACCCATTACGCCGGTTCCACCGGCGGCGTGCTGCAGGACTATTATAGCTGGAATAAATCGACCAACGGTGCTGTATCGACCGTGACGACTTATGCCACCACTGATCTCGTGAACGACGCCGTCGCATGGATCAACGCACGGACGGTCGGCGGTCAGCGATGGGTCGCGTGGGTCGCTTTCAACGCGCCGCACACGCCGTTTCACAATCCACCGGCGAGTCTCCACAGCTATGGCTCGAATCCCGCCACCAATCTCCTGAAATACCGCGCGGCCGTCGAGGCGATGGATACGGAAATCGGGCGCTTGCTTCTCTCGGTAAACACCGCCACCACTGATATCATCTTCGTCGGCGACAATGGCACGCCGGGGCCCGTCATCCAGGCACCTTATGACAGCAGTCATTCCAAGGACACCCTCTACGAAGGAGGGACCCGCGTTCCCTTGGTGATCCGCGGCCCCAGCGTGGTTTCCGGCGGGCGTGTCAGCGGCGCTTTGGTCCATGTGGTGGATTTGTTCAGCACCGTCCTGGAACTTGCCGGCGTGCCTTTACCTACGTCCGTGACGCTCGACTCCATGAGTCTCAAGCCTGTTCTCGCCAATCAAAGTCCGGGCGTCCGCACGCGGATGTATAATGAACAGTTCATGCAAAGCAATACGGCTGCGGGCGGCCGCGTGATCCGCGACGACCGCTATAAACTCATCCGCTACAACAACGGAATCGATGAATTGTATGATCTGCAGGCAAGTCCATCGGATACCGGTAATCTGTTAGCTGGCGGCTTGAATCCCATCTACCAACCATTTTACAACCGTCTCCGCTTCAATCTCGGTGGCTATAGCGCGGCCGTGACGCCCGCGGCGTTGAGCCATTCCGTCTCTACCAGTGGATTCTCCCTCACCGTGCCGGAAAACGTCGCCGCCACCCAGACGATGTGGCAATGCACCGACTTGGACTTCTGGGCTCCGGTGACCGGAGCGCTCCGCACGAGTGCCAGTGGGAAAGTGACCTTCACCGCGCCCCCGCCGCTGCCGGAAAAGTGTTTTTACAGCATTTTGACGGAATTGCCGTAGCTTATCCTGCCGGTGCGCGGCTCACCTCGATGCCTAGCAGGCAGACGTCGTCGTCGAAGTGTTGCCCTTCGGAAAAGGCGAGCACGCTGGAGAGGATACCGTCTAGCAGGTTGTCCATCGGTTCGGCGGCTTTCAGCCCGATGATCTCCATCAGCCGGTTCTCGAAGAACGGCTCGCCGCTCTGGTTTTCGGCTTCGAGGACGCCGTCGGTGAAGAGTACCATCCGGTCGATTTCCGAGAGGGGCAGCTCGTTGGTCGGGTAGCAGGCGCCACGGATCAGCCCCAGGCCCGGCCCCTTCTGGGCGCGTTCGTGGGCGATCTGGCGGACGCCGTTTTTTCCGGAGACGATCGGGCCGGGGTGTCCCGCGCAGGCATACTTGAAAGTGCCGGCTGAGAGATCGACCACACCGAAGAAGGCGGTGGCGAACATGGTGGTTTCCGCACGTTCGAGGATGGCGGAGAGCCCGTCGTTGAGCCCGTGGAGAAAAAGTCCGGGTTCCTGCGCCTGCGCCCGTTGTTTTTCAAGAAGCCCGCGCAGCATGGCCACGATGAGCGCCGAGCGGACCCCGTGGCCCATCACGTCGCAGATGAGGACTCCATAACAGTCATCGGTCATTTTCATCACCTCGAAGAAGTCTCCCGCCAGTCCGGAAATCGGGATGTAGCGGGCTCCGAACCTGAGGTGGTTGATGTGGTTGTCGGTGGCTGCCGGGAACCCTTGGCCGGCGAGCGCCTGTTGGATTTCCCGGGCTAGCATGAGTTCCTCTTCGTAAGCCTGGTTTTTCTGAAGCAGCTGGTCTGCCAGATCGGAAGCCTGTTGTTGGGCGGTGACCAGATTGGTGACATTGCTGGAAACGCCGAAGGTGCCCTTGATGTTGCCGTGGCGGTCGCGCCACGGAAATTTCGAGGTGATCACCCAGGTTGGAGATCCCTCACGCCAAGTCTCGTGCTCAAGCTGGCCGATCACGGACTCGCCCGTCTGGATGATCCGTTTCTCGTCGTCCTCGGCGGGTTTCCAGTGGTCGTAATTGAAAAAATCCCGGTCGTGTTTGCCAATAAGCTCGGTGCTGGAGGTGAGGCCCATCCATTCCGCCATGCCTTGATTGGCCATGGTGAACTTCGATTCCAAGTCCTTGAAATAGATTTGCACCGGCACATGGTCGATCAACTGACGCAGCTGGAACCGCTCTTCCTCGACCTGCGCCTCGACGGCCTTGCGCGGGCTGATATCGATCATCGAACCGGCGATTCTCAATGTCTTGCCATGGCGGTCGCGCACCACGGTGCCGCGGATTTTAAGCCACCGCCAGTCGCCGCCGCCGGTCCGGACACGGGCATCTGCGGCCAGGGTTTCGGGGCCACCGTCTTGCAGCGCGTGAGTCACCGCCCGGATGAATGCCTCCTTTTCCTCCGGATGAATCGTCTCGAAAGGGGGAAGGAACAGGTTGGGCGCATGGTCCTTGCCGCATTCCAAAAACTCAAGAATCCGGCGGGAATAGTAGATCTTGTTTTGATCGGTCTGCCAGTCCCAGATTCCCTCGTTTGATGCCCGGAGGGCAAGCTCGAGGCGCTCAAGCTTCACATGGTCTCTGTCTCGCGAATTCGTTGGATCCTCACTCATTCCCTACGCAGAGTGCCCGATTTTCCACCAATCGCAATCGGATTTCGCCGTGAATCTCAGTTCCATTTCAAAGGGCCTGGGATTACTTTTTGCCCTTGGCCCTCTGGAATCGCGCACTGCGGGCGGACTCCTCGGGCGGCGTGGCGGGGGAGGGCTCCACTTCGGAACGCACGGGCGGGATCGGCAAGGGGGATTCGGCCTTCTCGGGCTTCGCGATCTTCACCCGCGGTGCTTTCGGGACTCGCTGCGGCAGCGCGGGTTGGGGCAGCTTCCAGCCAGTCCGGGTGAGAAGCGCTTCTGCCAGAGTCATCAGCACCAGCGCGATGCCGAGCGGCAGGCGCAGCGAGGTTTCCGCGATGAAGGGCGGTCGCAACCAGGCTTTGGAAATGTCCAACAGCTCGCGACCGCGGGTCTGGTTGGACACCGCCCGCAGTTCTGCCAGACGCTCCGGCTCGAACGCCCATTCCACCGAGGAGCCCACACTCAGCGGGCCGAAGGGCAGCGCGTTTTCCCCGACCTGCACCGCGCCGCGGACGACGCTGCCTTCTTCAAGATCCCTCGTCAGCGAAAAATGCCCGGGCGCGATCCGCCGCCACGGCAGGTCGAGCGTCGCCCCGGCGGCATCGTCCCGCAGCCGGACCTTGGGCGGCAGGGCGGAAAGCTTCTGCGACCACAGGGCCGGGTCGTATAACAGATCGAGCGTCAGCCGCGTGCCGTCGAGCCGGTGGCGCAGCGCGATGCCCGGCGGCGCGTCATCGCCCATCAGGAAGCGGCCGATGGTCTGGAGGAAATCCCCGTAGCCCGGCCAGTTCCGCGCCGTTTCGGAAAACTCCCCGCCCAGCGGAAACGACACCGCTGCGCTGCGACCGAGGCCGCGGCGGGCGTGCGCCACCAGCGGCGCGAGGTATTCATCCGTCGAGACTAACGAAACTGTCGCATCCTCGCGGGCATAGGACAGGTTGTAGCCGTCCACCTGCTTGAACCATTCCAGCGGCTTCGGCGAGATTTCCGCCCATCGACCGGTAGGCTGGACGCCGACCGGTTCCTCGACGAACGCCGAGCGGGCGATGGTCACGGTTTCCTGCGCGAAGATTTTCGGGATGTCCATCGGCTGGTCCGAGAAGAACATCCGTCCGTTTCCAAGCTTCGCTACATCGACTAACAACGCCGCGTCCACATCCTTGTCGGTGCCGAGCCCGATGACGGAAATCGTCGCGCCGTTGTCGGTCATTTCCTTGATCAGTTTCTTGTAGTCGCCGGGTTCTTCGGAATCGTTGGCATCGGAAAACAGGATGACGTGGCGCGTTCCGGCCGGGGATTTCTTGAGCTCGTCCCATGCCGCCTTGAGTCCTTCGTAAACGTAGATGCCGCCGCCGGAGGAGCGGATCTTCATCACCCGGTCGGCGAGCTCCGCCTTCCTGTTTTCAATGCGGGTCAACGGGATGGTCTTGGTCGCCTGGCTGTCCACGGCGAACACGGCGATCTGGTCCATCGGCCCTAGCAGTTCGATGGCGTTGGCCGCGCCGGTATCCGCGAGGTCGATCTTCGTTTTCCCGCCGCCGACCCCCACGCTCATCGAGCCCGAGCGGTCGATCACGATGGCCAGCGCGACGGCGAGTTTCCGGTGCTCGGATTTCAATTCCATCGACACCGGCAGCAGCGGGTCGATCGGGGATTGGAAGAATCCGCCCGAGCCGAACGAGCGTTGCCCACCAGCCATGAGAAAGCCGCCGCCCTGTTCGCGGACGAAGAAATCCAGCGATTTCATGAAGTCGGCGGGAATCTCGTGGGCGGGGACGTTGTTGAGAATCACGGCCCGTGCGCCGGCGAGCAGACCGGGTTTGAGCTGCGATGGGTCGTTCACGGTTTCGACCGTGAAATCCAGTGCGGTGAGCGCCTTGGCCACCGGATCGTCCTGATAGCGGGTGGCCAGCACGATGCGCGGGCCGCCGGTGATTTCGATCCAGCGGCTGACCCGGTTGTTGCCGGGGTGCGCGTCGCTCTCCGGGCGGATCTCCGCCTGATATTCGAAACCGCCGCCGCGCGGAATGCGGTCGGTGAATTCGACGGTGGCCTTGCCGTTGACCAGCGTCACCGACGACTCGGTGAGCATCTGGCCGTTGCGGCGCAACAACAGCGGGAAGGTCGCGTCGGCGGCGCCGCGCACCGTGATGGAAATGAGAAACGGCTCGCCCACCTGGACCCGCTCCGGAAAGCCGATGCGGGCGATGCGCGGATCGTTTTCCGTCTCCTCGCGGATCAACCGGAAATCCAGCGGGATGCCCCGTGCCTGCATCTGCGCGGCGGCTTCCTGAAGGGGCTCGGTCGAGTAGCCGTCGGTGAATAACAGAACGCGCGATGGCCGCTTCTCATCCGTCTGCGCGGCGATGGATTGCAGCGCGAGCGCGGTTTTCGTCAGTTTGCGTGAGCCGGTGAAGGAGGATCCATCCGCGCCGAGTTCGGCGACTTCCGAGGCGTAGTTGATGAAATGCAGCGTGTCGCGGCGGCTGGGTTTGTGCTTTTCCAACAGGTCCCGCCACTCGGGCAGGCCCTTGTCGATGAGGTCCTCCGTCGAGTCGGAGCGGTCGAGCAGCACGTAGAGATCAAGCGAGTTCTGCTGGTGCTGGATGACCGGTTCGGTGAGCGCGACGACCGCTAGCAGCAGCAGAATCGCCCGCAGCGGCGAGTGCAACTTCAGCCCGCGCCAAAACCACCCGACCAGCGCCAGGGCGGGGATGAGTAGGAAGTATTCGGGTGAGGTGAAGGTCATGGGGTTTCGGTTTTCGATAGCTCCTTGAGAAGTTCCTCATAGGCCTCCGCGCCACCTTCCCGGTCGCACCACGCAGCAAGATTTTCAAAATCGATACAATCCTTCTGCCGTTTGGCAACGATTACGGCCTGACGGAAGTTGTCCCGCAACTTCCAATGAATGTAGGCGGCGAGGCGGTCTTTCACACAATCTGTGGGCGATAGCAGACGTAGGATGCGCCCCTCGACCTGGATTTCTGCGGGAAAAACCGGATACTCTTCGCCAAGCTCCACAGGACCGGGAGGGAATTCCACATACAGGTGCTTGCACTCCGGATGCTTGAAATAGCGGGATTTGTCTGGAACGAATCCGATCTCTTTTAAGGCTTCGGTGACGTGGGATCTTCGGTGGCGGTCGAGGACCATGTCGAGGTCGCCCGACCGATAGAGCCCCTCCGAGTAAATCGCCACAACCGCCCCTCCGACGAGGACCGTCGGGATTCCAGCGCCCTCCAGATGCCAGGCGACAAAGCGCCAAAGCTCTTCCTCGGTGCAAGTTTGCCAGTCGGGCGGTGTCATTGCGTGGGATTTATTGACTTGAATTGTAGTTCATATGACCGATTATTCAGGTCATGAAGCTGACCACGCTTGCGGACATATTGGGAAGCGCCTCGGCTGAGGCCGCGATGCTGCACTTGTATCACTATGGGGAATCGTATGGAAGGGCAGTGGCGGCGGACTTCGGGGTCTCGTTGGATTCGGTTCAGAAGCAACTGGATAAGTTTGAACGGGCGGGACTGTTGATTTGCAAGCGACAGGGCCGCACGTTGGTTTATCACTGGAATCCCAAATCGCGAGCGGCATCCCGCTTGAGGGAATTGGTCGCGATTTATTATGAGAGTCTTCCTGAGGAGATCCATCAGGAAAAACTGTCCACCCGCCGCCGTCACCGCGCGAAGGACAAGCCGATCATCTACAGCAAACCTTGAGCGTCTCATGCGACCGCCTTTCTCGTGGTGAAGTTCCAGGAAACCAGCAGCGCGGCGATCAACAACAACATCCACACGCGCCAGAGTGGATCCGGGTTGGTGTGGCGCTCGATGGTGGATTGGTTGGCGATGGGAGTGGGATCGGACTTTCCGCAGGCGGAAAAATCGGCCTCGCGGGTGTCGGCGAAGAAGACGGCGGCGTCGAGCAGGGTGGTCTCGTTCTGACTGATGGTTAGATAACAGGGGGTGGCCGGGGCTTGGGTGGTGGAAGCGGGCGGCGGCAGCGGCTTGCCGGTGAGGTCGGCCGCGGCGATTTGAAGCGGGAGTCCGGGGTTGGCGGTGATCTTGATGGGTTGACCGGTTTCCAAATTGATGGAGGTGGGGGCGACTTTCGCCTCGCGGATGGACTCGGCGAAGCGGTGGAGCAGGACGATGAACGCGGGTTGATTGGAGGCGTTGGAAAGGCGCAGGTCGAAGTTGAAACAAAGCTGGCGAGACGGTGGTGATTTTTCGATGGCGGGCTTTTCCCGCAGGAAAATGAGCGGGCGCTTGTCCTGCCAGAGCAGCACGGTGTCGGTGGAAAGCCGGTCGAGCTCGATGGTCTCGCGGACGAGCAGCGACTGCCAGTTCAGGCTGTCGAGCAGCGGGTGGGGCTCGGCGAGGATGCCGCCCTTGAGGTAGGTTCCGGTGCGGGTGCTGTCCTCGACGAAGATGATGGAATTCCCCGGCGGCAGCACCGGATCGAGCGGATCGTAGGAAGTGATGGATAGATCTGCGGTGGCGGCGTCGTTGGTGGGGACGGTGGCGTCGAGGGAGCGCAGCAGCTTGGTGGTGAGATCCGCGAAGGCCGGCGAGGTGGCGGTGAAGAGCGAAAGGGACTTCGGCTTGGGAGCCACCAGCGGAAGTGTGTCGTCGAGCGTGAACCGGTCCGGCGAGAGCACGAGACGGACGTCTTTCGCATCGATGGGGAAGGCGGCTTGCAGGGTGACGAGAGCGCCGGCTTCGAGACGCAGCGGGCGCGCTTCGGTGCCGCCGGTGGCGGTTTGCATGGACCAGATGCGGTCCACGGCGGTCTTGCCGTAATTTCTAACGAGCGCTCTCCAGACAAGTGCTCCTTCCTCGGTGGCAAACGAGATTCCGGTGAAGCCGACGTTGTCCACCGGATCACCCACGGCGATGAGGCGGGCGTCAAATGGCAGTGAGTCCACCGGCGTGTCGGTCACATAAATGACCGTGCCCTCGCGGGAAACCAGCGAACGGGCGAGGCGGATCGCCTGGGTGGGATCGGTGAGGCCGTCGAGCGGCTGCCACTTTTCCAAGACCGTCTTGAGTTCCTCGATGGAAGACCCCGCATAAAGCCGCGGCCGGCTTGGGGCGGATTCGATGACGGTGAGCTCGATGGTCGAGGCCGGTCCCTGGAAACCCGGAAGCTCGGCGAGGAGCCGGGAGATGGCGGCCTCCTTGAAAACACCCATCGACGCCGACGAATCCAGCACGATGGCGATG
>JAIFNK010000055.1 GCA_020047775.1 Akkermansia sp.
CGACCGGCCAGATTCTCTACCAACTCATCATCGCGCTCAACCTGCCGATGCCACCGGAAACCCGCGATGCGGTCTATGTGGCGGTTTCCACGGATACCGGCTCGTTCCAGTATCCCTCGACCACGGCCAAGACATACGAACTCGGTGCCGACCTGATCCACCGCGGGTTGGACGTGGGGACGATCAATTCCAACATCTACGACAACTATCCGTTCCGGCGCCTGGAGCTGATGCGGACACTGCTGAACACACTGGAACTTTCCGAAAACGGCATGGTCGCGAACTGGACGATGCACGACCAGGATCGCGTCGATCTCAAGTTGATGCCGGAAGACAGCGAGGGACTCATCGATTTCATCCGCGCGATCCGCGGCGTGTTGCTCGCGGTGTTTTTCGAAGAACTGCCGGATGGGAAAATCCGGATTTCGATGCGCTCGAAGGATCGGCGGCTGGACGTCTGCCAGATCGCGACGGAGTTCGGCGGCGGTGGTCACGCGCTGGCCGCCGGGATCCGCATGAAAGGACCGCTGGAAGAGGCGAAGGCCCTCGTGCTCGGCGCGATCCACCGCCGGATCGCCACCAGCGGACTTTGATTTCCACCCACCTTATATGAGAAACAATCCCATGGATTCAGACGGCCCGAGTGGCGTCTTGTTGATAGATAAAGCCGAAGACATGACCTCGCACGATGTCGTGGCCATCGCCCGTCGGGCCTTGAACACCAAAAAAATCGGCCATTGCGGCACGCTTGATCCCATGGCGACCGGGCTGCTGATGCTCGTCATCGGCCGGGCAACGAAAATCCAGGACCTGCTGATGAGCGAGGACAAACAATACGTCGGCACGCTCACGCTCGGCTCGACGACGAGCACGCAGGACCGCCAGGGCGACACCTTGGTGACATTGCCTGTTGGAGACTATTCCAGGGAACAGATCCAGGAGGCCTTCGACGGATTCATGGGCGACTTCGAGCAGATCCCGCCGATGGTTTCCGCGATCAAAAAGGACGGCGTGCCGCTTTACAAACTTGCTAGAAAAGGTATCGAAATCGTGCGTGAGCCGCGCAAGGTACACATCACCTCCTACGAGGTGGGGCGCATCGAGCTGCCGGAAGTGGACTTCATCGTGAATTGCTCGAAGGGCTTTTATGTGCGGACCTACGCCCACGACATCGGCGCGAAGCTCGGTTGCGGGGCGCACTTGAGCGCGCTACGGCGGACGCGGTCCGGGAAATTCACGCTCGACCGGGCGGTGACCGTGGCGGACCTGAAAACCGCACCGCGCGAGGATCTTTTCAAGGCGCTCATTTCCCTGGCGGAAATCTCGTTGATGCGCGGCGCCTGAGGCGCTGAGCTGCTCCGGGGCGGCGGCGAAAAATAATGATCGATTTCCAAAATGGCCGACGTATTTCTCACGCCATGGCCATTCATCGTGAAAAACACATCCAGATTTCCCGCCGTTCCTTCATCCACCGCGCGACAGCTGCGGCTGCCGCAGCCGGGCTGCCCCTGTGGTTTGTCGAGCGTGAACTCGCGCGCGCGGCAGAACCCGAGAAAACAATTTCGCCCAACGACCGACCGAACATTGCATTGATCGGATCCGGCGGTATGGGCACGGGCGATGCCCGCAACTCCAAACGGTACGCCAACCTCGTTGCCGTGTGCGATGTGGACCGCGCGCAAATCGACAAAGCCGTGGGACGTCTATCCGATCCCGGCAAGAAATTGGACACCTACACGGACTTTCGCAAAATCCTCGAGCGCAAGGACATCGACGCCATCATCAACGGCACTCCGGATCACTGGCACAGCCTCATCAACATCGGCGCGGCCAAAGCCGGCAAGGACATCTATTCGGAGAAACCCCTTACACTGACCATCGACGAAGGCAAACACGTCGTGCGTGCCGTCCGGGACAACAAAGTGGTGTTGCAAACCGGCACGCAACAACGTAGCAGCGAGCGTTTCCGAATGGCCTGCGAACTGGTCCGCAATGGCAGGATCGGCAAGCTCAAGGAAGTCACCGTCTGGCTGCCCGCCGGCGTGCGGGGTGGCCCGTTTCAAACCGCGCCGATCCCCGATGGACTCGACTGGGATTACTGGCTCGGCCAAGCTCCGAAAGTGGACTATCTTAAAGAACGCTGCCATACCACATTTCGCAATTGGTATGATTACTCCGGCGGCACCATGACCGACTGGGGCGCACACCACATGGACATCGGCTACTGGGCGATCGGCCTGCCGGCACCGACCCGGGTCGAAAGCAAGACGCTCACCGAGCCGATTCCTAACGGCTATACCGCGATCAGCGATTACGAAGTCAAGTTCACCTATCCGAATGGTGTGGTTTTCAACGTCCGCACCACTCCCGACGACAGCCCCTTTGGCGAGGTGATCAAGCCGGACGGTCAGCGCAACGGCATCCGCTTCGAGGGCACCGACGGATGGATTTGGGTGAACCGCGACGGCATCAGTGCCACGGACCGCGAATTGCTCAGCAAGCCGCTGCCCGACGATGCCGAGCGGCTCTACGTCAGCAATGACCATCGTGCCAACTTCTTCGAGTGCATGAAATCGCGCAAGGATCCGATCGCCGACGTCGAGACCGGCCACCGCTCGGCCACCGTCTGCCATCTTGGTGCCATTTCACTGCGGACCCGCAAAAGCCTCCAGTGGGATCCGGAAAAGCAATTCTTCACCGGCGAGCATGCGGACGAGGCCAACACCTATGTCGCTCGCGAAATGCGCAAGCCCTACGACTATGGTTTTGTGGCGTGAGCGCGTGAAGTTTCTTCAGGGCGGCTTCAACGACTCTGAAATTTTCAAAGCGAACCTTGGTTCGGGCAGGTCTCCAAGTGGATGATAGAGAGATATTTGTAGCAATTCGAAACTGCGGCAACCACAGGCTTTTCTCATGAACAGATTGAGGCGCAGGTTGATGCCTTCGACGATGCCGCCGGGGTAGAACTTGCCTGCCTTGAAATCGTTCATCAGCAGGTCCCCGTGGTTGCGCAGCGGGCCGACGAACATCTTCATTCACGCAAGAAACCAACCCGCACCAGCGCGGACTTTTGTATGATATTGCCAGCGGTCGCTGCACGAAAGCGGCCCCCGCCGGAATGACGTTTCAGGAGAACCAATAGCCAAAAATCGTGAATCGGTTTAATATGCCCCGAAGCCATCAAACATGATGTCAACCCGTGAGGAACCCCGTTTACGGGAAATATCGTGGTAGATCGCCGGTTTTCCAACGAATCCTTCCAAGGTGCCAGCCAACGCGCGCGTCTCATGCCCCAACCCCTCAACTTTTTGTCTGTCACCATGAAATGACCTGCAAAGGTCGCCCGCAGCCTTTGCGCGGGGCGAAAATCAAACAGATCCGGCCGGAAAAACCCGCGCACCACCTTCTCCAGCTCGAATTCCACCTGCGGCTTGTCATTCTCGTTCGAAATCGTCCGCCACGGCATGAACCATTCAACATTCAAGATCCCAGACAACATGAAAATTACATCACCAGCAAGGGCGGCAACTACCTGCTCAACGTCGGCCCCACTGGCGAAGGTGAAATTCCCGCAGCCTCACTCGAGCGCCTCACCGCCATCGGCGATTGGATGAAGGTCAACGCCGAATCGATCCACGGCACCTCCGCCTCGTTGTTTGCCAAAGCCTCATGGGACGCTCCACCACCCGCCACAACGCCGACGGCAGTAAGACTCTCTATCTGCATGTTTTCAAATCCCCCGATGGCGGCAAGCTCACCGTGAAGTCTTTGAAAAGTCGCCCGGAAAAAGCCACCATCCTCGGTCAAGACAACCCCCTCACCATCTCCGGCAAGGAAGGCGCGTGGGCCATCCAACTTCCCGATGGACCTCTCTCCCCATTCGCCACCGTGGTCGCCCTGACGTTCAAGGACCAACCGATTGTAGAATAATTCATCTTCATGAAGAACACCTGGATCGTCGGCAGCCTGCTGTTGACCACATTGACGTCCTACGCGGACCCTGCCAAATTGATCTATCAGCCACAAGGCGATGCGATCGTCATCGAAAACGGCACGCGCTGGGATCACCGACCGCTGTATTGCCATGAGCGATTCGCCTTCGTCTGGTCGGGCGAAATGCCGTCGTTGCCCCCCCCTTTTCCCCGCCCTCCGGTCCTCTCATGAGGTTCCTCAAAGGCCTTCACCCCAAAAGCAATTCCTTAGCAATAATAGACATTTCCTCGACTCAGCCACCTCATGAAAACCACCCCCGTCCTCCGGGCGCTTGCGCTCGTCCTTACGCTTACCTCCACGGCGCTTCACGCGCAGGTGCCGCAGATCATCAACTACCAGGGCCGCGTTGCCGTCGGTGATCCGCCGGTGAACTTCGACGGCTCCGGCTCGTTCAAGTTCGCGCTGGTTCAGGGCGAGGGCCCAACCCTGCTCTGGAACAACCCCCTTTTCCCCGCCTCCTGTCCGGCCAACGGCTCTTTCAACGGCCTTCACCCCAAAAGCAAATTCCTTGCAGCCGCGGCACTGATCAATACCATGCTCGAGAGCCGATTATTCAAGGCAGCCGTCCAAAATATCCCAATCCAATGAAAAGAATGAAAACCCTCACCTTTCTAATGCTGGCAAGTTGCATGCTCGTCGGCGCTGGTGCGACACATGCGGCGGATCTCAAGCAAGAAAGCCTTGAGGCTTACAAGGCGCGGATGGATTGGTTTGTCCGTGCCCAGTATGGCATGTTCATTCATTTCGGCCTCTATTCCCACCTCGGAGGCGAATGGAAAGGCGAAAAGGTCGGGTGGTATGCGGAATGGATTCAGGCGAGTCGGAACATACCGGCCAAAGAATACGCCGAAATCATCAACGACTTCAATCCGGCGGGCTTCGATGCCGACTTCATTGCGCGCACGGCCAAGGACGCGGGGATGACTTATCTGGTCATTACGGCGAAACACCATGAAGGCTTCTGCCTTTGGGACAGCGCCTACACGGATTTCGATATTTCCCGAAGTGCCTTGAAGGAGCGGGATCTTCTCGCCGAATTGAGCGGGGCATGCAGGAAACACGGGATCAGGTTCGGATTGTATTACAGCATCATCGATTGGAACCATCCGTCTCAGAAACCTTCATTGACGGGAGACAGACCGATGCAGCGGTGGGGGCAGACCCGCTTTGATAAAGGGCGGAAGCAGGAATACATCGCCTACCAGACCCATCAGATCAAGGAGTTGATTCAAAAATATGATCCGGATCTATTGTGGTTCGACGGCGACTGGGTGAGTTGGTGGACCTTGGACGACGGTTCTGAACTCTACAACACGATCCGCGAGGCCGGCCCCGATATCATCGTGAACAACCGCGTGGCCAAGCGGAGCAGTTTTCAACTGGATTACGTCACCCAGGAGCAGCAGCACTTTGCAACGGAGTTTCCGAACCATTGGGAAGGCTGCTACACCATGAACAAATCGTGGGGGTATAAAAAGCACGACCAGAACTGGAAGAGTGCCCAAACGATCTACGACAAGCTGGCGGATATCAACCAGAAGGGTGGCAACCTCCTTCTCAATGTCGGTCCCGACGGCAATGGAAAAATTCAACCGGAGGCGGTCGCCCTGCTTCTGGAAACGGCCGAACTGCTCAAGGCGAAGCCGATCACCAAGCGGATCCCACAGATTGTCGAGGTTCCGGGAATCATCGAAAAGTAACAGCCATCGATCCTGGCAACCGAACCTAGAACCTAGTATGGCAAAGGGACAGGCCTTTAGTAATCCCGCTCTTTCAACAACCTTCACCCCAAAAGCAAATTCCTAGCAGTCATTCTACTTCGCCGCTTTGCGCTTCATCACAATGAGGGGCGACTTCCAACCGACGGGGTTCTTGATGCTGAATCCGCCGGACTCGATGAAGAGGTAGTCGGTGCCCTCGATCACCTTAGACATGATTTTCAGTGCCTGGTAACCCTTGATGTCCATGAGCAGGTCGCCGGACCAGATCATGTCCGGCGAGTCGGTGGCACCCTTTTCCCGGAACGTGACTTCCTTGAACGGGACATTGCGCACATCGCCCTTGGCCGAGGGAGTGAACTCTTCTGCGGACGCGACCACGGCCACCGCCTGCCAGGTGCCGGGCAAGCCGGCATTCGGCACGAATTTTCCATCATAGGTGAAACGTTCGTCCTCGGGGTTGATTTCGGCGTCGTCGGGATTTTGTTTGGCCTGCCACTCGGCGGAGAGCATGGGCATTACGCTCGCCGCCTTGCGGAATGCTTCTTCGTCGAGAGGCGGCAGTTTCGCCTCTTCGATCCACAACCGGAAGGTGCCCTGTGACACCGGTGGCATGGTCGGCACGGCTTTTTCCCCATAGCGGAGGAAGGTCGTCGCGGCGATCGTGACCGGACCCTTGCCGAACTCGCTGAGGAAGTCCCGGGTAATGTAGGCACCGCGCGCGCTCCCACCTTCACGCCTTTCAATGCCGCCCTTCTGCTCGATGAGCAGCTTGCCGTTGATGTAGATGCGGTAGCCGTCGCCACAGCCGACATTCGTGTTGTCACCGATGAGGAACCGATAGGCATGGCCGGGCTTGAGCTCTGAAAAATCAAAGGTGCCGCGCATCAGCAGGACTTCCTTGTCCCAAAGCGTGCGCATGGGTTGATCAATGCCGATCTTGATCTTGGCCATCTCGGCCATGTCGGTGATGAGTTTGCCGTTGTATTGGCCGAAGGGTGCTTGTCCTTTCTTCCAGCCCGCCTTGGCGGGATCGAAGTCCGGTTGGAACCAGTTTTCCATTCCGCCGGGCAAGGTTACCTTGCGGTAGCGCCAAGGGGCCAGATCATACGCCTGCTTTTCCACAGGATCGAACATGTGGTAGTCCCACGCGGCGTTCTTCAGATCCGGGCCGAATGCCTGCCAATCATAATCGCTGACGCCGGTTTTTTGATAGAGCGCGATCAGGTCGTTGAGCGGGTTGGAACCTCCGACATACTTGCTCTGGACCTTGGCGGCCGCCACATCGAGCAGCTTGTTGCGGTTGAGCGACATGAATTCATAAATCACGTGGTCGCGGATGATGGGAACAATCGCCTTCTTGAGATCCGGGCCGAATTTTTCGGGATCCGCGCTCAGGAAGATCTTGTCGTAAGGCAGCTTGTCATTCGGAAAGCGCTCCTTCGCGATCTGGTAGAGCAAATCATAGCCTCCGGACATGGAGGCCAGGTGCGTGGCGATCGATTCCATGTGCGAGTCGTACACCGAGTGAATGTCGAGGCCTCCCTCCGCAGTGGTCTCGCCGGCGTATCCGACATAGGCACCCTTGAAACATTCCGCGGCGAGTTTTTGCACTTCGGGACCGACTTCGGCCAGGCTCTTGGACAGCGGTCCCAAGCGGGTCGGTTCGCTCGTGCTCCAGCGTTGGCATTGCATGAGCATGTCGCCGATGGCGGGAATCACCTTGCGGAAGCAGCGCTCGTCGCCCACCACCGGAGTCAGCGCAGTGAGGGCGGCGCTCTGGATCCAATGGGCCTGATGCTTCATTTGGGCGAGGATCAGGTCGAGATGGGGCACGACAGGGTCCGCAGGCAGGCGCGAAGTCAGGATCAGGATGCTTTCCTTGACCCACCAGGATTCCTCGGGGTCGGCGAGCCGAGTCATGAGGTTTTCCAATTCCTTGGGTCCGAGGAAGTTCATCAACTCCTCACCGGCGAGTCGTTCGCCGATGGACTGGATGGCGGCCCGGCGCACGCGCGCGTCCTTGGACTGCAGCAGCGGTTTGACGAGGGCCGCGCGGATCGGGCCTGCGCCGCTTGGTTTTCCGAGATAATAGGTTTCCATTCCCATCATGCTGCGGGTGGCGAGCAGACGGATCAAGTAATCGGGGTGATGGGCGTAACGCAGCAAGGTGGCATCGTCGGTCTCCGGTTTGGAAATCCATCTCAGGATGCCGATCGCGGAATCATGCGTCAGCGTGTCGCCGGAAAAATCCGGGCGGGTGCCGTCGGGCATCACCGCAGCTTCGATCGAATCGAAGGCGTCATCGGCCTTGGCTCCCCACGGGCGATCCGGCAAGCGATAAGGTTTCGAGAACTTCGAAGGTGGTGCGCCGGTGACACGCAGGGTTTTGCGCGGGACGATGTAGGTCAGTGCGTAACCAGCTCCCCAGGAGGTGTCGTCATAACGATCACCTCCGAGAATGCCGAACGAGCCATCGAAGCGCCGCGACAATTCGTAGTTCCAGCGCCGCTGGTCCATGAACTCGCGGTAGAGCTTCGGCCGCTTCTCGTGCAGCAGTCCCATCGAAGCGCTGCGCCACAGTTCACCGATGCCGCCGCCGGTGTGGCCGTGGAGCATGAAGGTGGTGGTGTAAAAAGCGGTGAG
>JAIFNK010000202.1 GCA_020047775.1 Akkermansia sp.
AGATCACCGGCTCATCCTTGTTCCTCAAAGCCGGCGTGACACTCGATTTCGAAACCAAGACTAGTTACTCCGTCACCGTCAACGTCGATGACACGTCGGTGGGCTCCACGCCGGATGCTTCAGTGAATTTTACGCTCACCGTCACCGACCAGGTGGTGGAAACACCCGCCGTCGCCGCGCTTCTCATCACGGAGGTCAGCCCATGGTCGAGTAGCAACAGCCCGGTCGCCGCCGATTGGTTCGAGGTCACCAACGTGACCGACAATCCGGTGACCGTCACGGACTGGAAGGTCGATGATAGCTCTGCCGCTTTCGCGACCGCGCTGGCTTTGAACGGAATCACCACCATCGCCCCCGGCGAATCGGTGATCTTCGTCGAAGGCACTCTGGCAACCACGGATGCTTTCAAATCCAACTGGTTCGGAGCCAGCCCGCCTTCCGGCTTGCAAGTGGGTTATTACTCCGGTTCCGGCATCGGCTTGAGCACCGGTGGCGATGGCGTGAACCTCTTCAACGCCGGTGGCACGCTCCAGGCCAGCGTGTCCTTCGGCCCTGCGGACGCGACATCTCCCTATCAGACCTTCGACAACACCGTCGCGCTGAACAATTCCGCCATCTCGCAGCTGAGCGTAGCGGGCGTGAACGGAGCCTTCGTCGCGGCGAACTCCGCAGTGGAGATCGGCTCCCCCGGCTACTCCGCTCCCGGTGTCCTGCGTGTCACCGAAGTGGCTCCTTGGAGCAGTGGCAACAGTCCGGTCGCCGCCGACTGGTTCGAGGTGACTAACAGCGGCGCGAGAGCGGTGAACATCGCCGGTTGGAAAGTGGATGACAGCTCGGAATCGCCCGCTGCCGCCCTCGCCCTCAACGGCATCACCAGCATCGCTCCCGGCGAGTCGGTGATCTTCATGGAAACCACGGACCTGCCCGGCAAGTCCGCCTTGTTCAAGTCCACTTGGTTCGGCGCGAATCCACCTGCCGGCCTTCAGATCGGAAGCTACTCGGGCTCGGGCATCGGCCTCAGCACCGGTGGTGACGCGGTGAACCTCTACGACACCACCAGCCCGACTCCGGTGCGCCGCGTGAACGTCTCCTTCGGCATCGCCCCATCGAGCGCTCCATTCGCCAGCTTCGACAATACGGCTGCCGTCAACGTGGGAGCCGTCACCTTGAAGAGCGTCCCAGGCGTCAACGGTGCCTTCATCGCGGCAAACGATCCCAACGAAGTCGGCTCGCCCGGAACGGTTGTTAGCAGCGGGCCGTTGGATTTCGCACTCTGGCTCGCAGGCAAGGGCTACGCCTCTTTCGGACCCGGCACGGACTCCGACAAGGACGGCGTCACCGACGGCGTCGAGTTCTTCTTCAACCAGAACCCGAACAACGGCGGCGACTTTGGCAACATGCCCCAGCTTGTCCCTAACGCCGGTGCGATGGAGCTTGGTTTCACGCGCCTGACCAACACCGGTTCCACTACGGGGGAGCTCATGATCTCCAGCGATCTCAACACTTGGACTCCGGCGCTCCTCGGCCTCGATTACACCGTGGCCTCAGCGGTCGTGACGGGCGATGAAACCGCCTTCACCTACGCCCTGCCAGGCACCGGCCCGTCCGCTCCAGGCACCTCGGCCACCTATCTCACACCGAACAGTTCCGATCCTGCCGGAGCTTCGCTCGGTGGCATCCGCGTGGTGAACGAAGGTCTCGTCGGCGTTGGTCGTCTCAGTGGGGAAAATGTTGATAGCTTCGGTGAAACGCAAGGTGCCGCCTCCGGTCTTTTCATCACCGATTGGCGCCTGGATGCCGGTCAGCTCAAGGGAACTTTCAATGTTCTTCCGGACCGTGGCTACAACTCCGGCGCGATCTTCTCGAACTATGCCGCCCGCCTCCATCGTGTGACATTCGACTTCACCCCTTATTACGGTGTGGGGCCGGTTGCGCAGGGACAAATCGCCCCGACTTACGAGAGCTCCACCAAGTTCACCTATCAGGACGGCGCGACCACCAAGTTTACCAGCGGCCTTGATGTTACCGCCACCGGCCCGCTCTTCGGCCAGTCCGTCGGCGTGGTCACAGCAGCCAACGGCCCTGGCGGCACGCAGGAAAGCCTGCTCAGTTTCGATGCGGAAGCTGTGCATCTCTTCAGCGACGGCTCCGGTTTCGTCTCGGATGAATACGGCACTTATATCGCCCGCTTCAATGCTGCCAAGCAGATCACAGGCATCACCCAGCTTCCGGAGGCGGCCCGCCCGCACAGCCCGGTCGGCACTCTGAACTTCAAGTCCACGATCACCCCGGCTAACGGTCGCCGCCAGAATCAGGGACTCGAAGGCATGTCCGTGACTCCGGACGGCACCCGTCTCTTCGCCGTCATGCAAAGCGCGCTCGTCCATGACACCAACGGTTCCCAACAGCAGACCCGCAACCACACCCGCCTGTTCGTTTACGACGTCGCCGGTCCTAACCGTGAGGCGCCGGTGATCATCGGCGAGTATGTCGTGAAGCTCCCGCAGATCGACCTGAACGGAAACAACTCCGGTCTCGACGGCACTGCCGCCCAATCGGAAATCGTCGCCATCGGCAACAGTTCCTTCCTCATGCTGCCGCGCGACGGAAACGGCATGGGCAAGGGCACCGTCGATCCGATCGTGTTCAAATCCGTGCAGCTCGTCGATTTCGCCTCCGCCACCAACATCCTCGGCAGCTACGACATCGAAGCCGCCAAGGTAAGTCCCTCCGGAGTCCTCGCCCCGGGCGTGAATGCCGCCGCCGCTGCGGAAATCATCAACATGCTCGAACCGACCGACCTCGCGAAGTTCGGCCTGAACGCCAATACCAACCCGTCGAATGCAAATACCCTCAACGAGAAAATGGAAGGTATGGCTCTCGCGCCGGATCTATCCACTCCGCAGGCCAACGACTTCTTCCTGTTCCTCGCGAACGACAACGACTTCCAGTCCTCGAACGTCCAGATGATCGATGCCACCGGATCGCTCGTCAGCTACGGTGACGGCCGCCTGAACGCCGGCATCACCAACGACGCGATGTTCTACGCCTACCGCATCACCATCGACGCGGGCGGGAAGAAGTTCTTCCGCTTCGGGGTCGAGTGACCGATCGTTAGCAGCAGATTCCTCAACGGCCTTTCCGATGAACGGAAAGGCCGTTTTCATTCCCAAATGAAAGCGATGGGGCAAGCCGGACTGCCGCATCAACCGAAGCGAAACTCGGCAAGGCCGCCGAGATCACCCGCTTCAAGGGGCTCGGCGTTCTGAATGACGAGGTAGCAGGTGTATCGCGACATCATCACGGTCTTCAGCTTGCGCTGTGCCCCGCTGCCGATCTCGACCATTTCGGTGACCTCACCGAAATGGTCCTCCATCCGCTGGCCGCTGTTGAAACAGGCGGTGCGGGCGGATTCGATGACGGACTGGAAGTTCCGGTAATCGGCGTATCCGGACCTTCACCTCTCTTTCCAATTCCACGAAATCCGCGATCACCACTTTCTCCTCGATCACCGGATGGGGAGATTTCGTCACGAGCACGTCGAGCTGCACGCTGTCTTCTTCTCCGGGCCGAAGCGCGGAATCGTAGGTGAGCTTGAAATACCTGGTCGGTGGGTCAATTAACCAACGTCGCTTTTTTCAAAAAGGTGACGTTGATTAATTTCGTCAACCCCGAGAATTTCCTGCCATTTTTGTTTCCGGTTCGTGGCGTAGGCCATCCATTCGGAAATGCAGATTCTGCCTTCCGAGACGACTTTCCGGGCCATTTGGCGGAACTCTTCCCGGTCCATGAGATTCAGCCGCTCGCTTTCCATGAACAGATCCACCAGCACGGTTTCGATCCGGGAAAAATGCCCTTCCTCGGGCGCTCCAAGCGCTCGCCGCCGGACGACGACAGTGTTGCCACGGACGGCAAATTGTTCCTTGGCCTTGCCCGTGGGATTCAAGTGGGCGTCGTATCCGGCATCTTTGAGGGTTTCCCACACCGCCTCCAGTGCCTCGGCATCCACGTTCACGAAGGTTACCCCCTTGCCGATCAAATGGTGCATCCACGGATTCACCTGCGCCGTGGACCAGCAATGGAAATCGAGCAACGGGAACTTTTTCTCGATGAGCCGCACGAGCTTTGAACACGTGGACGAATCCAGCTTCACCGGCTCGGAAAGGGGGGAATACCAACCGCGCCCGGCGTCGTGGATTATGCACTGTTTCACGGCCTGATTGACGTAAACAGACAACGAGGATCTCTTCAACGCGAGTCCCGTCACGTCTGCGGCGTTTTGGATGGAGTCGCGGGAAAAGTAGGCGCTGCGTTCCTTGAGACTGCCGAGGACTTGCTCGAAGAATTGTTGTTTGGCGGTCATGGGACTCACTGTTTTGGCTTCTTCAGCGCCTTGCGGACCTTGGATTCCAGCTTCTTGATGCTCTCCGCCGGGGGCAGCGCTTCCGGCATGGTGCCGCCGAGTTCCTGGATTGTTTGGCGGACTTTGGCTCCGACTTCGCGGTGGGCTTTGTTCGCCTTGTCTTTGCCGGTGATTTTTTCACGACGGAGCTTGTCCTCGGCTTGGGTGGCGCGGAAGAGATTCGCCGCCAGTTCGGTGCTGCCCATGTGGTCGAGGATCTGCTCGCCCTTTTTCAGGCCCTTGTGGCGGTGGATGTCCTGTGCGCCCAAGCCGCCGTAGAGTCCCATGTAGCCGTGGTTTTGGAAAATGGCGTAATCGCGGGACTCAATAACGCCCGCACCTTTCGCCGCATCGGCAAGTTGGCTGTTGTGGGTGCGGAGGTCGGAGCGGATGGCAAGGCGGCGCTGTTCTTCCAGTTCCTCATCGCTCAATTCCTGCCGCCGCGTCTGGATGGCGAAGTAGGTCTGCCCCTGTGCCACGATTTCCTTGGCCGGATCCGCGTTCTGGATGACGAGGTAGCAGGCGTAGCGCGACATCATCACGGTCTTGAGCGAGCGCTGCGCCCCGCTGCCAATTTCGACCATTTGGTCGGACCCGACGAAATGGTCTTCGATCCGCTGCCCGCTGTTGATGCAGGCGGTTTTGGCCTTTCCGATGACGGCTTCAAAGTGCCGGTAATTCACGTAGCCAAGGACCTTGGCGAAGTCCCGGCTGGACCAGAACTCGTTGCCCGCCGGGTTCGTCCGGCGGATCGCTTCGAAGGGGGTGATTTCCTGGCTCATGGCGGTTCTTGATTTGAGTGATTCATTTCACTGCGATTCCCAACAACGCTGCGGATTTCAGCCAGTAGTGATAGGCTTCCGGATTCACCTGCCTCAGACCGTCCGCCCAATCCCAAGGCGTATTGTTGAAAGAGGCTTTGCGCAGGGTTTCGATTTGCTCTCTGCTCCCTGTGTATCGCAGCGCCTCGAAATCGATGGTTACGCCCGTTTTGAGATGCGCTGCCAGAGCGGTGGTTCGGGCGGCCATGGTGCGGAAATCCTGTTCGCTGAATTTGCGGGTGAGGTGGCCACGCATTCCGAGGTAGCCGTCCCGCAATAAGGGATGGTTGGGAAAGGTGTTTTGGACCTTTGGCTTGAGTGGACTGGCAGCGATGCAGTTGGCGATGGTGTCATCCAAGGTCGCTTCCCGGGAATGGATGCCTCCGCGATAGCCCGCCTCCTGAGCTTGTGCCCGGTCATACGTTTCCAGGACGTCGAAACCGTTCCCGGCGTGCCCGAACAACATGCCCACATCGAAAAGCTGCTTCACGACTTGGACGACATCGCCGGGAGTGCCCTCTTTCGTCCGCAAGGGCACTCCGGTGGTCGTCGGTGCGAATGCCGTCAGCTTGTCCGCCAGGAGACTGTCCAGTGTGGGCAATTGAACCAGGATTTCCCTTTCCGCTTCCAGAAATCCGGTGGTAATGGGCTTGGATTCGAGCTTGTGGATCAGGTTGTTCTCCTCGACCACGTCCAGCATCACGCTCGGTGGAGCGAACTCGCTTAGATTCAGTGCGGAGGGGTAGTAGAACTTGAAATGACGGCGGCGCGGCATTCGGTCGCCATCCCGGACGGACTCCTCGTGACCTGTGAAGGGTTTGCGCTTTCCGACTTCTTCCAGCACGTTTTCAAGATCCTTCCCTGTCACCGCGCAGATGATGTCGATGTCAATCGAGAGCCGATGAATCTCTGGAAGATGAAGCAGAATGCAGGTTCCACCCCGGAAAACGAAGGGCAGACCAGCCTCTTGAAGGTGCCCTAGCAGGGTCAGGGCATAAACGCACTTTTCGAGAATTTGCGGGGCACAGCCGCCCATGGTTCTCGCCTGTCTTTTCAGCCAGTCCTGTTCAAATGCGTGTTTTGGAAGCATTTTTGAGTTGGTTAATTAGCGCCGGTTTTTCCGATTTTCCGGCGTTGGCTAATCGAGTTAATCAACGCCACATTTTTCATTGTTGTGGCGTTACTTAATTTCCTCGAAATCAGGTAAAGTCACCCGTTTGAATCCTGCAAATCTTTGGGCGAGAGGGACCTGAATGAGTCCGGAAAGCGCGAGCTGAATCAAGGTTGCCTGGGCTTCAGACTGATCCATGAGCGCCAATTCGTTCGTTTCCTCCAGCATTTCGACCAAGACCTGCTCCACCGCCATTTGCCTTCCACAGGGTGGCAGGTGCTTGGAATGCAGGGGCCTTAGCACCACCATCTTCTCTCCCGGTCGGATGGCTTTCACCGACTCCCGCTTCCCCGGATTCACGGCGACCTCCCAACCCTTCTCCCGCAGTGCTTCGCCGATGGTTTCCAGCGTCTCGCGCGGGGCGTGGAGGAAGTGGACTGGTTTGGCCAGCAGATGGTGCATCCACGGGTTGAGCTGGGCAGTACTCCAGACGGTGAAGTCGAGTAAAGGAAACGCTTTCTCAACCTCGCGGACGAGTTTTGAACACAAGTTCACTTCCAGTTTCGCCGGCTCGGACAGTCTGGAATACCAGCCGCGGCCTGCATCGTGGATGATGCCCTGTTTCACCGCTTGGGTGAGATAGACATTCAGACCATCCTGTAAGGCGAGTTCGGCATCGTTCACAGCGGACTGGATGGCGGTGTGGTTGAAATAGGAGCTGCGTTCCTTGAGTCCACCGAGAATGCTGAAAAACAGGGTGCCCTTGTCATCAGGTCTCACAGTGGGCGAGGCTTTGGCTGCCCAACGTTGATCTTCGGTATCAAGGCCGTAGAGGGCAGCTACTCGAGTATCGATTTCGGCTTCGAGTTTGGCGATTTGTTCGGTCAGCGCGGAGGTTTCGTCACGGGCGGCTTCGTAGAGAAACTGCGGATTCTCCCGAGCTGTACGCTGCAACGGTTTGGCACGTTTGGTGAATTCTCCGGGAGTGAGCGACCACGGTTGTTCAAAAGCGTGGCGACTGTTGCTGGCAGAGGGAGTGATACCCAATTCCACCAAAAACTGCTCAACCCTTGTTCGGCGCAAGGTATGCAAAGCCTGAGCGCGTTTTGCAAGGTCACCGACTATTGCACGGTCAGAATCACTGGCTGTGGGAATAGGGAGAGTTTCGAGATAAATTGCTCTGAATTCGAGTCGCCCTCCCGCATCTTTATCGCCGTGAGCCACGCAGGTCTCTTTGAGAAATGCGAAGGCTGACGACGAGTTAAGTACACCCAGCAAATAATAGTCCGCCGTCGGCAAAACGAAGACTTTGTCGTTCACGTAGAATTGTTCGTCGTCGATTACGAATCTGCATTCCTTGCCGATTATGGGATATAGCAATTTGGGACAT
The DNA here is from genome assembly GCA_020047775.1 of Akkermansia sp. Taxonomy (GTDB): domain Bacteria; phylum Verrucomicrobiota; class Verrucomicrobiia; order Verrucomicrobiales; family Akkermansiaceae; genus Luteolibacter. The sequence goes on from JAIFNK010000202.1 coordinate 7,725, forward strand.
TCAAGAATCGGAATAAGCCGCGGAGAAGGCTGCTGAAGCTCAAACCATTTTTGGATAGTGGCACGATGATCGAGACCGACGATTTTTCCTTTCGAATTCTTGTAAGAGCGAAATTTTTTAAGGTGCTTTTCGACGCTGGGATAACGACTTATATCGACACCGTGGCGGGTATAAATTAGGTGTTCACTGCGATAGTGCTTCTCGTATCGCCGAACGTCGTCACCAGCAAGGAGCGGTTTGATGATCTCTTCGGCGGCAGGAGTCTCTGCGACCAGTTCATCACGTATCGACTGCGGAATGATGAAGGCTTCGTTCAATCCGGTTTTGATTCCCCAGCAAATTTGACCGGGAAATAACTTTCCAAGCGCCGTGCCACTTTTCTCCATTCTTTTTTGTAAGTCCGCAGTGGCGCTAGTGGCAAGACGTGAACGCCCCTTTCCAAATTGTTCAGCCGGAACTGAAATCTTGAGTCTTTCAAAGTGGGATTTGACGGTTTCAGCATAACATCCTTCAAGATCCTTAACCATTGCCCAACGAGTCACAGATTTTCCTCTGGGCTTCTTCTCCCAAATAAAGATTGCTGCATCTGTGGCGGCAGTCTCAAAAACCCGAAGTTCTCCAAAATCCAT